>NZ_JAKKSJ010000014.1:0-127898 GCF_025653365.1 Shewanella sp. SW32
AAAGTATGATGATGGTCATCACTTCGCTCATCGTCATACGGCCAGGGCGTTGACGCTTGCGTGTACCATCGGTTAACAGCGTTTTTTCCCATTCTGGAATGAAAACAGCGCAAAAATCATCGACATCGCAAAACACTTCCACTAATTTATGCATAGGCCCTCCGGTGTGATGGGGTTTCTCTTGGTCGAAAGATCCGATCACTTGGAGGGCTATTAGTTCAACATTTCTTATCCCGAGTTCAGGTTAATCAGTTCAGAGCCTCACAGGCATTTCAATCCAAGGCGCATTGACGCAGAAATGGTTATTCCCTTTTAAGTCAATGCAACACCGGAGTGGGATGCCTGTGTGGCTCCCGAAGGGCGGCTGATGTTCACTACATGGCAACGTGCTTTATACTGCGTTTAAGGCTTTCGACAGAGCACCACTATGCCTTCAAGCCTTCGCCTTGTCTAAAGCGCGTTGAACTCCCGCTGAATGAACAGATATTTAATACGATTGGTATAACACTCAACTTGTAGGCTTTGCGCTCCATTCTCATATTTTACAATCTTGTAAACTATTTGCGCGAGCTCACAAAACTCGCCATACTGGGTACAGCCAAA
This sequence comes from Shewanella sp. SW32, assembly GCF_025653365.1. Lineage (NCBI taxonomy): Bacteria > Pseudomonadati > Pseudomonadota > Gammaproteobacteria > Alteromonadales > Shewanellaceae > Shewanella > Shewanella sp. SW32. The sequence continues at coordinate 604 of NZ_JAKKSJ010000014.1, forward strand.
AGAACAATAAATAACAGGGAATTGCCAATGGATACAGCGATTAAGACGCCAATTGAAATGCTGGCGCACTGGGCTAATACTCAGGGGGACCAAGTCTATTTACGCCAACCGATCAAGGGTCAATTCCTTGATTTTACTTGGGCTGAAGTTCAAGAAAAAGTTCAACAACTTGCCGGTGCCTTACATCACTTAGGCTTAGAGCGTGGTGATAAAATTGCCGTTCTCTCTAAAAACTGTGCCGAATGGTTTATCACCGACCTCGCGTTGATGCACGGCGGCTATGTCAGCGTACCTATTTATCCTACCGCCAACACAGATACTATTCGCTATGTGCTGCAACACAGTGGCGCAAAAGCCATTTTTCTCGGCAAGCTTGACCATTGGGCTGACCAAGAGGCTGGTGTCGGCGGCGAGCTACTACGCCTTGCCATGCCCTATGATACGATGCCAGCACAATATCAATGGGAACAATTGCTTAAACTAGGCTACCCCTTAGTTAACGCCCCGCTGCCTACTCCAGATCAAGTGATGACACTCATCTATACCTCTGGCTCGACTGGCCAACCTAAGGGCGCGATTCAAACCTTCGCCAGCTATGGCTGGACTTGCCAAGCGGTCGTCCGTGACCTGCGCACCGATGGCGACGATAGACTTTTATCCTATTTACCCTTAGCCCACATCACTGAGCGCGTTGCGATTGAAGGATCATCCTTCTACTCAGGTAGTGTGGTGGCTTTCGTTGAAAGTCTCGACTCCTTCGTTGTCGATGTTCAACGGGCAAAACCAACGGTATTCTTCTCGGTACCACGGTTATGGAGCCTGTTTCAGAAAAACATTATCGACAAAATTGGGGTCAGTAAACTTAATCTATTGCTGAAAATCCCACTGCTTAGCAGCTTTGTGAAATACAAAATCCATAAGGGTTTAGGCTTGAACCATTGTCGTCTACTCGGCTCTGGCTCGGCGCCAATTCCGCCATCACTGATCCACTGGTATCACAGTATTGGTCTTAATATCTGCGAAGCTTGGGGTATGACAGAAAACTGTGCCTATTCGATCATCAACTATCCTTTTGATGCGCGTAAAATTGGTACTGTTGGCCGCCCAGTTGAGGATTGCCAGATCCGCCAAGGCGAGGATGGTGAGCTACTGCTCAAGAGCCCGGGATTAATGACAGCTTATTATCTGCAGCCTGAAGCTACTGCAGCGGCATTCGATGCTGATGGTTTCTTCCACACAGGCGATTTGTGCTCAATTGATGCCGATGGTTGTGTCACTATTACTGGCCGTGTAAAAGACAACTTTAAAACCGCCAAGGGCAAATATGTAGCGCCCGTGCCTATCGAACGTAAATTGGCGCAGGATCCCCATGTTGAACTGATCTGCGTGATTGGTTCTGGTCTGCCGCATCCCGTCGCACTAGTGCAGTTATCCGAAGGGGCAAATCTACAAGCCCGTGAAGAAGTCCGCACCTCACTCAAAGCGACACTCGATAGCGTTAATCCGCACTTAGAGTCACACGAACATGTCGATGCGATTGTCGTGGTCAGTGATCCTTGGACGATTGAGAATGATGCGCTCACGCCTACCCTCAAAATCAAACGCCATGTGCTTGAAAAAGCCTTTAGCGAACGAGTTGACGGCATTCGTGGCGCCCAAGTCCGCTGGGAAGATGAATTAACTCAAAAATAACTAGGCCAAACAATCAGTTGGCGAGCATGGTCATCAGCTAAAACTAAGCACGCCTAGGGTGTGCTTTTTTATGACATATTCTGTCAAAATCCGATAAAACCACGTATCATGTGCGCCAGTCGGCCAAGGGGCAATTCCCTTGTACTTTTCCATTCAATATTAGGTTTAACAGAGTCTAACGATGCTAATTACACTATCGATTATTGGCGGTTTTATTATTTTAACCTTAGGCGCAGAAGCCCTAGTGCGTGGCGCGAGTTCAATCGCTCTACGTTTAGGTATTACGCCACTTATCATAGGCTTAACTATTGTAGCCTTTGGTACTAGCGCACCAGAACTGGCTGTGAGTGTAAAATCTGCTCTAGCAGGAAACAGCGGTATCGCCTTAGGTAACGTTATTGGCTCTAACATTGCTAACATAGGTTTGATTTTAGCCATCACGGCACTTATCCGCCCTATTCAAGTGCAATCTCAAGTCGTAAAGCGTGATATCCCTTTGATGATATTGGCTTCCATGTTGTTCTGGGCACTCTTGTTAGATGGCGAGCTCAGCCTAATTGACGGTGTGATATTGCTGTCACTACTGTTCGGTTATTTAGCCTTTAGTTACATCAGCTCGAAAAATGGTAATGAAGAGGAAGAGATTGAAGCAGGTCCAAATAATCCGCTACTTTCAGCCCTATTTATCTTAGTCGGTATTGGTATGTTAGTCGGTGGCGGTATTTTGTTTGTCAACGGCGCGGTAGATTTAGCCAAGACCTTCGGTATCAGTGAAGTCATTATCGGCTTAACGATCGTGGCGATTGGTACCAGTATGCCAGAGTTAGTAACTTCTGTTCTAGCGGCACTGAAAGGTCAGAGTGACATAGCCATAGGTAACGTTGTTGGTTCTAACATATTCAATATTTTGGGTATTTTAGGTATTACTGCAATAGTACAGCCGGTATCATCACTTGGCTTCCAACCCTTTGATTTCATAGTGATGTTGGCATTTGCCATCATGATTTTACCTTTCGCTTGGACAGGATTTCGTATTGGCCGCCGTGAAGGTTCAGTATTACTACTGTGCTACTTAGGTTACTTGGGCTACCTAATAAACCAAGCGAGCACTCAAGCTGTGGTATAACACTTAGCTGCTCATTTACGATAAAAAAACACCGGAGCCTCTCCGGTGTTTTGCTCTCTAGGTATTGCTGTCCTTTATTAATCACGCACTTTCTTTAAAGCACACCTAATAAAGAATATAAGCAAATAACTCAACTGATGACATTTGTCATGCCAAAGCCATGACCTTTGTGTCTGCACTTCTTCTATCGAATTTCTGATAATGAGCCCGTACCCAAACATTGGGAAACTCACTCAATAAGGAAATACCATGAAAACATTACTCCTCGCCTCCAGCTTTATACTTATCAGTACTCACTCGTTTGCAGCAACGCCATCAAACACTAACATCACCAACGTAGATGCAGCCTCGAATGCGATTAATATAAATCAATTACAACAACTTAGCGGCAGCACTCAAGATTATGATAAAGCCTATGCGAACTATCGCTTAGCCATCAGTGCCAATGTAATGGGGCAGAAAACGCTCGCTAGCAGCGCACTGACTACAGCGCAAACCACATTAGAAGCACTCGAAACCAGCCAAGCGAATGCAGAATCCCTTGCGCTGTTATCGTCGGTTTATGGCATGCAAATCGCCTTAGATAATAGTAAAGGTGCAACGCTCGGCATGAAATCCGCCAAGGCGATTGCCAGTGCCGAACAATTAGAACCACAAAATCCACGGGTCGCATTGGTTAAAGCCATCGCCGCCTATAACACGCCAGCTATGTTTGGCGGCAGCATGCAAAATGCTAAGACCTTAGCCACTACGGCCATAGAAAGATTCGCCCAGCCTTGCGACAATATTTGCTGGGGTGAAGCCGAAGCTTACACGTGGCGCGGGCTCGCTAAACAGGAATTAGGCGATAGCCAAGGGGCGATTGAAGATTGGCAACAAGCGATCAAAGTACAAGCAGATTACGGTTGGGCAAAATTTTTGCTTCAACAAAATCAGCAATTAAGTGCAAAATAGACAAAGTTGTTAACGGGGATCTATGGCGCTGACGATAGCGCCAATCCCTAAAAAGAATAAATTAAAACAGATGCCATCGGTGGGCATTGAACAACCAACTCAGTGACACAGAGGCATCATGATAAGCACTCCCCTTCAGCTCGAACGAAAACTTGCTTGGGTGTATTTGATAAACTTAGTGTTTTATCTGATCCCACTTGCCATAAATCCCTATCCAAGCTGGAAAATCGCCCTCAGTTTTGCCGTGTTAATCCCTTTTATTGCCAGTTATTTTTGGACCTATAAGTGCAATAGCCGTAGCGCCTATCTGCCCATTCTCATTATGGTGGCCATAGCAATAGCGATCACACCAATCAACCCAGGCTCTATCTCGCTATTTACCTTTGCCGCCTTCTTCATTGGCTTTTTTTATCCCCTCCGGACCTGTCTGTTGGCTATTGCAGCCCTCATCGGCCTGTTGTTTGCCCTCAATGAGATTTACCACTTTAACAGTTACTACTTTCCGCTTTACGGCTCGGGATTAGTGCTCGGCGTGGGCATGTTTGGTGTCGCCGAACGCAGACGTTATCGACATAAATTGAAAGAACAGCAAAGTGCCCAAGAAATTACCACCTTGGCCACTATGCTTGAGCGTGAACGTATCGCGCGGGATCTACACGACATTATGGGGCATAGCCTATCTTCCATCGCCCTTAAGGCTGAGCTAGCCGAAAAGCTTATCGCAAAACAAGAATATGAACTCGCATCAACCCAATTGACTGAGCTAGGACAAATTGCGAGGGAAAGTTTAAGCCAGATCCGCCACACAGTGTCAGACTACAAACACAAGGGCCTAGAGAGTTGCGTGACGCAGCTTTGTAAATCCTTAAGGGATAAAGGCTTAAGTGTCGAGCTCAGTGGTGAGCTACCCAAGCTAGGTGCAACCACAGAAAGCCAACTGAGTTTGATCCTCACCGAACTCATTAATAATATTCTTCGCCATAGCGGTGCAAGTGAATGCTCTATCCACTTTTCTAAGCAATCAGATCGCCTGCTGCTCGAAGTCAAAGACAATGCCGTGGCCAAACCTTTTATAGAGGGTAATGGCCTCACTGGTATACGCGAGCGTCTCGACAGTTTAGGCGGCAGCTTGAGCTATAATCTCGAACAGGGATATACATTTACCGTCAGTTTACCTTTGCAGGGAGCAACACATTAATGAAGATTTTATTGGCGGAAGATCAAGCTATGGTGCGAGGAGCACTCGCCGCACTCCTCACGCTTGCAGGGGGTTTTAGTATCACCCAAGCGAGTGACGGCGACGAAGCTCTAAGCTTACTCAAACAGCAAAGCTTTGATCTCTTGCTAACGGATATCGAAATGCCCGGCCGCACAGGCTTAGAGCTGGCCACATGGTTAAAGGAGCAACATAGCCAAACCAAGATAGTGGTCATTACCACCTTCGGCCGTGCGGGCTATATTAAACGTGCCATCGAAGCGGGTGTGGGCGGCTTTCTGCTTAAAGATGCGCCCTCGGAAACCTTAGTCAACGCGATTCAACAAGTAATGGCTGGAAAACGAGTGATAGATCCTGAACTTGCCATGATGGCGATTGGCGATGTCGACCCGCTCAACGACAAAGAACGCCGCGCTCTTCGCCTCGCTAGCGAAGGCAAATCCACCTCCGACATCGCCGAAACTCTTTTTATCGCTGAAGGGACTGTTCGCAACTACCTCTCTGAAGCCATAGCCAAACTCAATGCCAGTAATCGAATCGATGCAGCCCGCATTGCCAAGCAAAAAGGCTGGTTGTAATAACACTCACAGTTAACCACGCTTTCAGCCTAATGATATCTTATCAACAATTTTGTGGTCTTAAGGCCACAGAAGGATATTAGCTATGCTTCCAAACAAAATTTGATAACACCCTAATTCCCCTTGAGATTGCCTTACGCTTATTCTCTGTTAATATATGTATAAATTCACAGTGATTGAGTGCTAACGACTTGCAGCAATTGGATCTTGTTCCGATCACCGACCTCAAAGGCGTCGCCAAAAAGGTCGCGGAGAAACTCGCAAAGCTCGGCATCACAACAGTACAAGATCTGCTGTTTCACTTACCCCTGCGCTACGAAGATAGAACCCAAATCTATCCCATTGCCGCCCTCAGCCTAGGCGGTTATGGCACTATAGAAGCTGAAATCCAATCGACACAAATCATCCAAGGCCGCAAGCGCATGCTGGTCTGCAATGTGCGCGACGATACGGGCAGCTTAAGCCTGCGCTTCTTTAACTTTTCCGTTGCTCAGCGTAATGCCATGCAAAATGGTTTGATGATCCGCGCCTATGGTGAAGTGCGCCGTGGTAGTCATCAAGCTGAGATAGTGCATCCAGAATATAAAGTGGTGTATCCCGGTGAAGATGTTCACCTGAGTGATACCCTAACGCCGATTTATCCCACGACTGAGGGCTTAAAACAGGCGAGTTGGCTAAAGCTGACGGAGCAAGCCTTGGTATTGCTGGAAGAGGGTGGCTTAACTGAACTTCTGCCACCACAATTGCAACCTAACAACATCAGCCTTAAACAAGCGCTGCAGACGCTACATCGCCCTCCTGCGGGGATCTCTCAGTTCGATTTAGAGCTAGGTCAACACCCAGTCCAGCAACGACTCGTGCAGGAAGAATTACTCGCCCACAATCTCAGCATGTTACGCCTAAGGCAGCGCAGTAATTTAGATGCCGCTGTCACCATGCAGGCCACGGGGCAGTTGCTCAATCCCTTCCTCGCGGCTTTGCCCTTTAAGCCGACTGGCGCCCAGCAAAGAGTCGTGGCTGATATAGGCAAAGATTTAGAAAAACCGCACCCTATGATGCGCTTAGTGCAAGGGGATGTTGGCTCGGGCAAAACCTTAGTCGCGGCGATGGCGGCATTACAAGCGATTGAAAACGGTTATCAAGTTGCCATGATGGCACCGACCGAGTTATTGGCCGAGCAACATGCAACTAACTTTGCCGCTTGGTTTGAGCCACTCGGACTTAAGGTAGGTTGGCTGGCGGGAAAACTTAAAGGCAAGGCCAGAACCCAATCCCTTGCGGATATTGAATCTGGCGCAGCCCAGATGGTGATTGGTACCCATGCCATCTTCCAGCAGCATGTAGTCTTTAGCAAACTCGCGTTAATTATTATCGATGAGCAACACAGATTCGGCGTACACCAACGCTTAGGCCTGCGGGAAAAGGGCGTGAACCAAGGTTTCCACCCGCATCAATTGATCATGACAGCCACACCTATTCCCCGCACGCTGGCGATGACGGCCTATGCAGATCTCGACACGTCCATTATCGATGAACTGCCGCCGGGACGAACTCCAGTGACCACAGTGGCGATTGCTGATTTACGCCGTAACGAAGTGCTTGAACGGGTGCGTAACGCCGTCATCACCGACCAACGTCAGGCCTATTGGGTGTGTACTCTGATTGAAGAATCCGAAGTGCTCGAATGCCAAGCCGCCGAAGACACAGCCGAAGAACTGCGCCTCGCCCTGCCCGAGCTCAATATTGGCCTAGTGCATGGCAGATTAAAGAGCGCCGAGAAACAGCAAATCATGGCCGACTTTAAGGCTGGTATTATTCATCTACTGGTAGCGACAACCGTGATTGAAGTGGGCGTCGACGTGCCTAATGCCAGCCTGATGATCATTGAAAACCCTGAACGTTTAGGTCTAGCACAACTACATCAACTGCGCGGACGAGTCGGTCGAGGCGCCATCGCAAGCCATTGTGTGTTACTCTACAAGGCGCCGTTGAGCCATACCGCCACCCAAAGACTGAGTGTACTCAGACAAAGCAATGATGGTTTCATCATAGCGCAGAAAGATTTAGAAATTCGTGGCCCAGGTGAAGTGCTTGGCACTAAGCAGACGGGACTGGCTGAGCTCAAAATTGCCGATCTGGTGCGCGATCAAGCTTTGATCCCACACATTCAGAAATTAGCGAGCCATGTAATGGCGCAAGCTCCCGAAAAAGTCGATGCAATTATTTTACGTTGGCTCGGGCACAGACAGCACTATGTGCAGGCTTAGGCCGTAAATATTAAAGGGTAAAGAACGAGGCGTAACATCTGCCTTTACTCGAAATAAATTGTTTATGTTCAGCTAAGCGCTATAGACAAGCGCATGGAAACTTGCAAAATGAACCTGCGGCCTTCAAATAGCCCGCTCTTGCACTTTAATGTTAGCTGCATGTATTCACCAAGTTACCTTGACACTCAAGCGAAGGATATAAAATGCAAGTTAATCAAGATGATAGAATAACACCTCAAGAGACTTCTTCTAGCAGCAATCGCTTTGCGCTTTTTGCGATAGTGCTCGTCGTGCTACTTTCTGCCGGAGGATATTATTACTACAGCGGTGATTCTGACTCACCTAAACTCATCCCTAACGCCCCTATTGTATTGCCTGAAACACCGCCATCTGAACCTATGACGCTCGAAAGTGCGCCAGAGTCTGAAACCACTGAGACGACGCCTGCCGTTACAGAAACGAACACCAATAGCACTCAAACCACTGCAGTGGCAGAGCCTGAAGTTGTCGTAGAACCTGTGCCTGTGCTGGCTGAAAGTGATGCATTTGTGCAACAAAAAGCCCTCGCCATGATCAATAACAATGTGCTGAGTTCTTCGTTAGTGCAGCAAGATCTCGTCCGCCAATTTGTGGTATTCGTGGATAACCTAGCTCAGGGTGAATTAACCCGTAAAGTTAGCCCACTTAAAGGACCAGAGAAGCTGTTCTCAGTCTCAGAAATCACCAACAAAGTGTATTTAAATCCTGAGGGTTTCCACAGATACGATGCCTATGTTGACTCGATTGCCAAAATGGACGAACAGAGCTTAATCACAACTTACAAGCAACTGACGCCGCTCCTAGAGGAAGCCTTTACCGAACTCGGCTACAGCAACGCCAAATTTAACGACAGAATGCTGCAAGCGATTAAAATGTTACTCGCAGCACCTATTATTGAAGATCCGATTGAGCTGAATTCAATTAGCGTTAACTATCAATTCGTTGACCCTAACTTAGAGGCACTACCCAGTGCCCAAAAACTGTTGATCCGTATGGGTCCAGAAAATACTCGCAAGTTGAAAGTAGCGCTGCGTAAAATCGAGAATCAATTGTCGCAATAGGTTATCAAGCTCATGCCAAAAGGCGCTCAGTGCGCCTTTTTTCATTTTAACCTGTAAGTTAAAGCGTCTGCGAAATCAGATAGCCACTGCGATGTTTGTTACTCAATGTCGAATAAGTGCTGTAAATCACAGCACTTGATCCCATTCCGTTAACCCGCACAATGCAAATGGCTTCATAAAAAGAAGGGGCATAGTGTAGAATGACCACGCTGTAGAGGGCATTTCGAGCGTCATTCTTCTAACGCGTATACTCCTCACTATGGTATGACAATCCATTAATGTTCTAACTTAGTTAGGGATAACTAAGACAGCTTAAATTTAGTGTCGAGGCAAAGTAGTGCAACTAACATTCAGCATTCTCTCTTGGGGCGCTTGGGCCCCCCAATATCAGCACCATCAAAGTTGGCAAACTTGGTGCGAGAGTTCGGCTGAGCTCAATCTCGATACGCCACCACAGTCGGATACCACCGCTCCCGCACTCAAACAAATTCCCGCCATGCAGCGCCGCCGTTTTAGTCGCTTGACTAAGATGATGTTAGAGGTGAGTTTTCAGTGCGAAATGCCTGCAAATTGTCGCTCTATTTTTGCCTCGCGCCATGGAGAGTTACAGCGCACCATTGGCCTGCTCGAAGACATTATCGCCAAACAGCCCTTATCGCCCTTAGGTTTTAGTCAGTCGGTGCACAACACCGCCAGCGGCATTTTTGGCATAATGGCGGCCAATACCGCGCCTTCAACCTCAGTTGCGGCGGGCACCGAAACCCTGTCCCAAGCTATGGTCGAAGCCTTCGCCCAATTACATCAATCGCCAGAGCCATTGTTATTAGTCTTCGGTGATGATCCAGTGCCACCAGTGTACGATGAGTTTACCCAAGAATTTGAATTACCTTTAGCCCTAGGCCTACAGCTCGCGCCCTTCGATACACCCGCTTCGGCCAAGCTCACGGTGAGCCGCATTTCTAAGGCAACAGCTTTAAATCCGCTGACCTATGGTGCATTTATCCACGCCCTAGCGACGGCGCAAAATATTTCAGGCTGCTTATCCCAATGGCATTGGAGACTTGAGCATGTTTGATGCAGCCCACAGCCATCATGCCGCTAAGGGCCATGAAGATTCAATGCTCAATGCCGCTTATACCCTGCCGGAAACTCGCCGCAAAGGGCTGAATTATGTGCCACGTTGGCTAGGTGGCGTGAGTTGTTATATCGCCTTTGGCTTAGGCGGCTTATTAAGCTCCTTGACCATTCTGCCGCTACTGCGTTTTTGGCCAGGCACACCAGAGGCGCGGATTATTCGGGTACAAAAGGCCGTGCATTTAATGTTCAAAGGCTTTGTCGCTATGCTCACTTGGGCTGGTGTGATTAAGGTCAGCAGCCACGATGCCCAAAAATTACATGATGCCAAAGGCGTTATCGTCATTGCCAACCACCCCAGTTTAGTCGATGTGGTGGTATTGATAAGTCTCATGCCCAATGCGGGCTGCATAGTCAAACAAGCTTTGTGGCGTAATCCATTTTTGCGTGGTGTGGTGTCCTGCGCGGGTTATATTCCCAATCGCGGCGCCAAACTCATGCTAGAGGATTGCCGCGAAGTGCTCGCAAGAGGCACCAATTTAATCATCTTCCCCGAGGGCACGCGTACGGTGGTCGGTGCGACCATTAACCACTTTGCCCGCGGCGCTGCCAATATAGCCTTAAGGGCTGAAGCGGATATTTTACCTGTGGTGCTACGTACCAATGTGCGTGGTTTGACAAAGGAGCAACCTTGGTATGAAATCCCAAGGCAAACCATGGGAATGGCCGTTGAAATCGGCACAATCGTTTCTTACCAGAAGTACCAAGCGGCTTTAGGTGAGCATGCAAAAATGGCCCGGCAGCTGACGCGGGATCTTGAACATTACTATAAACAACAACTCGAAAATAATTATGAACTTAAACAATGAAATAAAGCAGTTAATCATCGACTGTCTCGATCTAGAAGACGTCAGCATTGATGATATTGAAACCGATGCGCCGCTATTTGGCGAAGGTTTAGGCTTAGATTCTATCGACGCCCTCGAGCTCGGCTTAGCCATCAAGAAAAAATTTGATGTCAAAATCGAAGCCAATTCGGATGCCACTAAGGCCCATTTCCACAGTGTTGCCAGCTTAGCTCGCTTTATCGAATCACAGCGTCCATAGGAGAGGAATATGCAAAATCGTGAACAAATCCTCGCTATGCTGACCACTATTTTAGTGGACGAATTCGAAATTGATGCCGAGGCGATTACGCCTGAGGCTAACCTGTATGAAGAGCTCGATCTCGACAGCATTGATGCAGTCGACTTAGTGATAAAACTGCAGCAACTGACAGGTAAAAAGATCCAACCCGATGAATTTAAATCAGTTCGCACAATCAATGATGTGATTAATGCTATCGAAGGTTTAGTTAAAACCTAATGCGAGCCTTGCTACAGGTCTTAACCGCCCTAACTTTGCTGGCCTACCCCGTTGCCGTGTATTTAGGGCTCAATTACTTACCTGCTGGCACCATAGCGCTCGTGCTGTGTTTATTGCTGATAATGCGGCTAATGCTACAAAAGCAAAAGGTTAAGACATTAGTTTTACCACTATTGGTGGGGATTATGCTCACGGCAGGCAGTTATCTTGCCAAGCGCAGTGATTGGCTGCTGTATTACCCAGTAGTGATAAATCTCACTATGCTGGCGCTGTTCAGTTATTCACTGCACACTGGCCCTAGCATGATCGAACGTTTAGCCCGTTTGAAAGAACCCGATTTACCGGATGAAGCCACTGGGTATCTTAAAAAAGTCACTCTACTTTGGTGCGGCTTATTTATCTTCAATGGCACTATGGCGGCTTACACCGCTGGCTTTACTAGCTTAGCAACCTGGACCTTGTATAACGGTTTGATTGCATACGTACTCATGGGACTGCTCCTCGGTGGGGAGTGGTTATATCGCAGCTTTTGGTTGAAGAAAACATGACACAGCTACTCAAAAACTGGTTAACCCAAGGGCCCTTTGCCCAACAACTGATCAGCTTTAATCACCACGACATAGTCACAGGTGCATTATTTACCAATCAGGTGGCGTATTTTTATGAGCAACTGCTGGCCGCGCCAGAGAAAAAATGGCTGCTCGCGAGTGATACCAGCGATCTGTTTGCTGTCGGTTTATGTGCGGCGCTGTTAGCAGGCAAGGAAATTATCTTACCAGCCAACACCCAAACGGGCACGCTGAGCGAGTTAACCCACCAGTTTGAAGGCATATTGTCGGACAAGCCATTGTGTGAAAGTCAGGCCTTTATTCTACTGAGAAAAGAGCTGAGCCTGCCGAGCAAGCCTTGGCCGGCGAGCGAGGCTATCGGTGAACTTGTGCTATTTACCTCCGGCAGCAGTGGCGAACCTAAGGCGATCCGTAAAACACTTCAGCAATTAGACGTTGAAGTCTCAGTGCTCGAACATACCTTTGCCGAACATTTACCCCATTGCAGTGTGGTTTCAACGGTTTCCCACCAGCATATCTATGGCCTGTTATTCAAAATTTTGTGGCCACTCGCCGCCAGTCGGCCGTTTTTAAGTGAGCAGATTGAATACCCAGAAACCTTAAGCTATTACACAGCCTTACTGCCAAACCTATGTTTGATCAGTAGCCCAGCCCAGTTATCGCGTTTACCTAAGGCCTTAGAGCACGAGCGGCAGCTGCGCTCACCTAGCTTAGTGTTTAGCTCTGGCGGGCCCTTAAGTTTTGCGGCGGCTCAGGGGATCAGCCAATGCTATGGCCATCTGCCCATCGAAATTTTTGGTAGCACAGAAACGGGCGGCATCGCCTATCGCCGTCAGCATGAGGCCGATGAACCTTGGCAAGTGTTTGACAGAATATCGATAGATCAAGATCCTAACGACGGAGCCTTGCTACTTAAATCACCCTATTTGGCCGACGATGAATGGTTGCGCTGCGAAGATAAAATCGAACCAACCGAAAATGGCCAGTTTAGACTCAAGGGCCGACTCGATCGCATCGTTAAGATTGAAGAGAAACGCCTATCACTGGCACAAATGGAAACGCTGCTCTGCAGTCACGCCTATGTTGAGCAAGCCGTACTTGTCGTATTGCCGCAGTTTAAATCCCAACTGGGCGCGGTAGTGACCCTCTCCGCACTTGGCCGCAGCGTGCATCAAGAGCAGGGAAAACTCAGTATCAACAATGCGTTAAAAGCACATTTACTAACACAATTTGAGCGAGTCACCCTGCCACGCCGCTGGCGTTATCCCGATATTTTGCCGCTGAACACTCAGGGTAAGCGTGTCACTGCCCAGTTAGTCGAGTTATTTGATCATGATTAAATCGAGTTTACCGCCGATCCTGCATTCCAATATCGGCATGGATAACATTGAATTACGTCTGTTAGTGGCGGCCGACCTTGAATCTTTTAAGGGACATTTTCCCGAGCAAGCCGTACTGCCAGGCGTGACGCAATTAGATTGGGCGGTGCGTTTAGGCTGCCAATATTTCGGCTATTGCGAAGCCGTAGCCAACTTAGAAGTGCTTAAGTTTCAGCAACTCATACTGCCGGGGCAAGAAGTCACCTTAAGCATTAGCAACAATGCAGCTAAGGGAAAACTCACCTTCGCCTATAGCGATGGTGAAAACCGCTACGCGTCAGGTCGTATCGCCTTCGATATCTCGCCAGTTAACTGCAAGCCTTCTGATACCAACAGCAGCGATGGGGCGAGCCAGTGCTAACACCTCCCAGCGACTTAGTAAAGTCGGCGCCCATCAAGCTCGCCTTAGTGATCCCCAATTACAATCACAGTGCCGCAATTGCCCAGACCTTGGCCGAACTCGCCCAATTTAATCTGCCCTGTTATTTGATTGATGATGGCAGCAATGACGAAACCCGTTATCTACTGCAATCCTTAGCCCAAACCTATCCTTGGGTGACTTTGCTGCTGCATCCTTACAACCGTGGTAAAGGCGCTGCTGTGATGACGGGCCTACGCCGAGCCTACCGCGATGGCTTTAGTCATGCACTGCAGGTCGATGCCGATGGTCAACACAATCTAGCCGATATTCCAGCTATGGTAGCAAGGGCGCAGGCTAAACCCGATGAACTGATTTCAGGCAAACCCGAGTACGATGAATCCGTGCCTAAGGGCAGGCTCTATGGCCGTTATATCACCCATTTTTGGGTGTGGGTCGAAACCTTAAGCTTTGATATTCAAGATTCTATGTGTGGCTTTCGCGTTTATCCGCTGGCCGCTACTGAGCGATTACTGCGCCAGCAAGCCTTAACGGAGCGAATGGATTTTGATATTGAAATCCTCGTAAAACTCTACTGGCAAGGGATGGAAATTTTATTCCAGCCGACTAAGGTGATTTATCCCGAAGGTGGTGTTAGTCACTTTCAAGGTGTGGCCGACAATGTGCGCATCACTAAACTGCATACCAAGTTATTTTTCGGCATGCTCAAACGCCTGCCTTGGCTATTGAAGCGTAAATCACAGCAACAAGCCGCGCAAAACTCCCATTGCTCGTCAGCAACACAATCGACTTCAGCAACATCATCAACTTCAGCCACCCATTGGTCGGGCATGAAGGAGCGCGGCAGTTACTGGGGCATCAAACTGTTAGCCGAGAGCTATCGTATTGGCGGCCATTGGTTGTGCCGCGCCATTATGTATCCTGTGATTTGCTATTTCTTTCTCACGGGCAAAGTCACCCGTAACGCCTCGTTAGACTTCCTGCGCCGCGTACAAGTACTTGAGCCGCAACATCCTAAGCTCAATCAGCCCATAGGCTGGCGCGATAGCCTGAATCACTTTTTAGCCTTTGGCAATGCCGCACTCGATAGAATCGATGCCTGGTGCGATCGCATCCAATTGAGCCAAGTGGATTTCCCCGATCGCCAAGTGCTGGCCGACCAACTCGAAAGCGGTAAAGGCGCCGTGTTATTAGTGTCGCACCTCGGTAATTTAGAGCTCTGCCGCGCCATTTCGGTCCACCAGCGCAAGGTCAAAGTAAACGTCATGGTGTTAACGAGCCATGCTGAAAATTTCAATAAGGTACTCAAACAGTTAAACCCTGATAGCACGCTTAATCTTATTCAAGTGACCGAGCTTAACCCCGCGACGTCTATGCTGTTGCAGCAAAAAATTGAAGACGGTGAACTGGTGGTGATCGCGGGCGATAGAACCTCGCCGAATACCCAAGGTCGCGTCATGTATGCGCCGTTTATGGGTCAAGATGCCGCGTTTCCCCAAGGGCCGTTTATTTTGGCTGGCTTACTCGATTGCCCTGTGTTTTTAATGTTTTGCCTACGGGAACAGGGCCGTTATCGGGTGCATTTAGAGCACTTCGCCGAAACACTAAAAGGCCCAAGGGCGGGCAGAATGGACAGATTACAGCAGGCGGTAAATCGCTACAGCGAACGCTTAGAATACTTTGCCAGACGCGAGCCTTTGCAATGGTTTAACTTCTTCGATTTCTGGCGTAAAGACAGCGAGTTAGAACGCGCATCAGCCAATTCAGTACAAGCCGATGCTGTAACAACAGAATCAGCATCATCGCAGATCCCAGAGCAGGATCATAAGACAGACAGGACAAGTCATTCATGAGCCACACCCAAGCCGCCGACTCAAAGAATCAATCAGACTTAAAAACTGTTGAGTTCGGCCGTCAATTTCTTACCTTAGAACAAGTGGTTGCCATCGCCAAGGGCGCACCAGTCAAGCTCTGTGACGATGCGGATTATCAAGAATACATTCAAAAAGGTGCGCGCTTTATCGATAGCCTGCTGCACGAAGAAGGCGTGGTTTATGGTGTAACAACTGGTTATGGCGACTCTTGCACAGTCAATGTGAGCTTAGATCTGGTCCACGAATTGCCACTGCATTTAACCCGCTTCCACGGCTGCGGTTTAGGCGAGACCTTAAGCATAATGCAGGCCCGCGCGGTGATGGCTTGCCGTTTAAACTCCTTAGCCATTGGCAAATCTGGCGTGACCTATGAGCTATTAAAGCGCATCGAAACTTTGCTCAATCTCAACATAGTCCCTGTAATCCCAGAAGAAGGTTCGGTCGGTGCCAGTGGTGATTTAACACCGCTGTCGTATTTAGCCGCCGTGTTAGTCGGTGAGCGCGAAGTGATTTACCAAGGTGAGCGCCAAGCGACTCAAGATGTCTACGCTAAGCTCAACATTATCCCGCATGTCCTGCGTCCAAAAGAAGGCTTAGCCCTGATGAACGGCACGGCTGTGATGACGGCCTTGGCCTGTTTAGCCTTCGATCGCGCCCAATATCTTGCCCGCTTAAGTAGCCGCATTACCGCTATGGCTTCGTTAACGCTAAAAGGCAACTCGAACCATTTTGATGAAATCTTATTTGCCGCTAAACCGCATCCGGGACAAAACCAAATCGCCACTTGGATACGGGAAGATTTAAATCACCACGAACATCCGCGCAATTCGGACAGGCTGCAGGACAGATATTCCATCCGCTGCGCACCGCACATTATCGGCGTATTGCAGGATGCGCTGCCCTTTATGCGTCAGTTTATCGAAACCGAAGTCAACAGCGCTAACGACAACCCGATTGTCGACGGCGAAGGCGAGCATATTCTCCACGGGGGGCATTTCTATGGTGGGCATATCGCCTTTGCGATGGATTCACTGAAAAATACTGTGGCTAACTTGGCCGATCTTATCGATCGCCAAATGGCACTGGTAATGGACCCTAAGTTTAATAATGGCTTACCCGCTAACTTATCCGGCTCAACCGGCACGCGCCGCGCAATTAATCATGGCTTTAAAGCGGTGCAAATTGGCGTATCGGCGTGGACAGCAGAAGCACTCAAGCACACTATGCCCGCCAGCGTGTTCTCGCGCTCGACCGAATGCCACAACCAAGACAAGGTGAGCATGGGCACTATTGCCGCCCGCGACTGTATGCGCGTGCTGCAATTGACCGAACAAGTCGCGGCGGCAGCCCTGCTCGCCAT
Organism: Shewanella sp. SW32; assembly: GCF_025653365.1. Classification (NCBI taxonomy): domain Bacteria; kingdom Pseudomonadati; phylum Pseudomonadota; class Gammaproteobacteria; order Alteromonadales; family Shewanellaceae; genus Shewanella; species Shewanella sp. SW32. Next base: position 17,537 of record NZ_JAKKSJ010000014.1, read on the forward strand.
GACCCAAGGTATTGGTCTGCGTATCGCCCAAAATGAACTGGACGAAGCCTCGCTCACCCCTTCATTGGCGAAAACCCTCGCTCAAGTGCGCGGTGATTTTGAGACCTTAATCGAAGACCGGCCGCTTGAAGCCGTGCTGCGCCAAACCATAGCTAAAATCCAAGCGGGTGAATGGGAAGTGTGCCGATGAAATCATTGCTCACTATCGATATGGAAATGCAAATCCCCTTCCACGATGTGGATTCCATGGGGATCACTTGGCATGGTAATTACCTGCGTTATTTCGAGATTGCTCGCTGCAAACTGCTCGATGAGCTGGGCTATAACTACCGCCAAATGCAAGCATCTAACTATGCGTGGCCAATTATCGATTTGCAGATTAAATACGTCAAAGCCAGCACCTTCGAGCAAAAAATCACAGTCCGCGCCGAGTTAGTCGAGTGGGAAAACCGCTTAAAGATCAATTATCAAATTCGCGACGTTGAAACCGGTGCGCGCATCACTAAGGGTTATACCATTCAAGCGGCGGTCGATATGTGCACCCAAGAATTGTGTTTTGTCACCCCAGAGGTGTTCCGTGACAAAATCGCCACCCTGCTCGCTAAGGTGGAAGACTAATGAACTCAGTACTCGCCAAGAGCTCTGCGCTGACGAAGAATCCTGTGCTGACAAAGTGTGCATTATTTCTCTGCTTAGCTTTTGCTTTGATAAGCCTGCCACTCAAGGCTGAGACTTTAGCCGCGCCCGACGCTTATCAAACACTCTTTAGCCAAAGTGCAGATACCGCGCAGCTTGTCACCTTAAGCCAAAAACTTAACTTGGGCGAAACGGTGAGAGGTCAGTTTGTGCAATCTCGGCAGTTAAAGGTGCTCAAAAAGCCGTTAATCAGCCAAGGTCAGTTTATCTTCGATCAAACCCAAGGACTGATTTGGCAGCAGATAAAGCCCTTCGAATCCCTGCTGATTTTAAAAGATAAGCAGCTTATTCAGCGCGATAGCCAAGGTCGAGTCCAAGTCAGCAAGGCCGATGCCTCGGCGAGCGCCGCCGCTATGGGGGATTTATTGCCCAGCCTAGTGCGCGCTATGCTCGGCGGTGATATTTCCGGTTTAAGTGAAAACTTTGAACTGCACTTCCTCATTACAGACAAGTTAAGCCCAGAGAGGTTGAGCACAGACGGCCAATGGCAATTGGGCCTAACGCCCAAAGATCCCTTAATGAAAAAAGCCATCGCCAATATGGTGTTAGAGGGTGGCGATACCTTGCAATCCTTAGTGCTGCTGAGCGCAGCGCCGAATGTGAGCCCACAGGATATGACCCGCATCGACTTTAGTGCGCTTTCCCAAGGTAAACTCAGCGAAACCGAATTGACGCAGTATGCTGTGGCGATAGAGGCGAATAAACCTTAACCATGGCCTCCAACTTCGCCGTGCGCGCCAATCAAGCGCTAATACAATCATCCCCTAAATGGCGCCTCGCCATTTGGTTGCTAGTGATGCTGTCTGCCAGTCTATGGACGTTGCAACTCTGGCAAAACGGCGCACGGGTGCAGAGCGATATTCTCGCCATGCTGCCGCATTTACAGCAAGACAAACTCACCGAACGCGCCCTTAACCAAGTAGAAGCCACGCTCGCCGATCAAGTCTATATTGCGCTCGTCGCCAAGGATGAAACCACGGCAATCGCTGCGGCTAAGCTGTTGATGCAAAAGCTTGAAACAGACCTTGTTGCTACTGGCAAAAATGCTGCACTCACAGAGATTCGCAGCGCCGATATGCAGCTCGGTGAAGCCTTGGGGCAATACTATTTCCCCCACAGATTTAAATTACTGACAGCGCCACAAGCTGAGGCGTTAGCAACGAAAGACATTGGAAATCTGATTGAAGCGGCCACAGCGCAGCTTTACAACGCCTTTAGTTACGCCAATAGCAACTTGCTTGCCCAAGATCCGCTGCTGTTATTCCCCGCCAATTTACTCGCCCTCGCGCCGAGTTCAAAAGTCAGAGCCAGCCAAGGTATTCTGCTGGCTAATCAAGGCGATAATGTCGCTGCGGTTGTTATGGCAAAGGGCCAAGAAAGTGCTTTTAATCCCAATGCGCAATTGGCGCAGATGACGGCATTAACCCTAGGATTGGATGCGGTTAAACAAAGCTATCCCGATATTACCCTGCTTAAGGCTGGTGCCCTGTTTCACGCGATTGCAGCGACCCAAACGGCTAAGAGTGAAATATCGATCCTCGGTCTTGCATCTTTACTTGGGGTAATAGCTTTAGTCTGGCTGGCGTTTCGTTCTGTGATGCCGCTACTGCTAGCAATCGTGACTATTTCCAGCGGGCTGTTGCTGGCCGTAACTTTTACCTTAAGCGTGTTTGGCGAGCTGCATTTACTCACCTTAGTGTTTGGTACTAGCTTGATTGGCATTGCCATCGACTACAGCTTTCATTTTTACTGCGAGCGCTTAAGCGATACCGAACGGAGCGCTCAGGCGACGGTCGCGTATATCTTCCCCACAGTGACACTTGCCTTTATCACCAGTGCGTTAGCTTATGTGGGCATAGGTTTAGCGCCGTTTCCAGGAATGCAGCAAGTGGCGATTTTCTGCGCCGCGGGGCTGCTCGGGGCTTATCTCACCCTCATTCTCGCCTACCCACAGTTAGCGGGAAGTCGTTTGCCATCTGGCTCCCGCCCATTAGCGTTAGCGGGGAAGTACCTTGCCAACCTCACTCAGTTATCCAACAGATTGACCACGCCTTTAGGCATGAGCATGTTTGCTTTAGTGATAGTGGTGTGGTGTCTGGTTGGCGTAACCAAGTTAACCGTCGATGACGATATTCGCCATTTGCAGCAAAGCCCCGCGAGCGTGACTGAACCTGAAAATCAGCTCAGGCAGCTGCTCAGCGGCGGCACAGATAATCAATTCTTACTGGTACGCGCCGCGAGTGAAGAAGCACTGCTGCAACAGCTTGAGCGAGTGTCGCCACAGCTCGATGCCGCTATTGCGAACCAAGAGTTAGGCAACTACGTCAGCCTCAGCCGGTATCTTCCCAGCCATCAAAGGCAAGACACGGCTTATCGCTTACAGGGTGATATCTATCAAACTCAGATAGATACTGTGCTCACAAGCCTTGGGTTGGATGAGAACTTAAAGCCAGAGCTGCAAGCAAGCTACTTAGCAGCTAAAGAGCAATATATCGCCCCAGCGGATTTCTTTACGCTAGAGGCAGGTAAGCAACTCGCACCGCTGTGGCTAGCACCAAATAGCAAGGCCACCGACTATGACGATCTAAATGATGGCGGCGCGATAAATGATGATGGGGCGAGCGCTGAGTATGGTGCCATTGTCTTGCTTGGTGGCATTCAGCAGATCGATGCGCTCAAGGCGCGCTTTGCCCATGATGAAAGCGTACAACTTATCGATAAAGTCGCGGATATCTCCGCCGTCATGGGCCATTACCGACTGTTAACCCTAAAGCTGTTAGCGCTCGCACTCGGTATCGCACTCTTGTTGTTTAGCCTGAATTTTGGCATTAAAAAAGCCGCGGTTGTCGTTGCCGTTCCAGCCCTTGCGGCCTTGCTAACGCTTGCAACCTTAGGCTTAACGGGCTCGCCACTGAGTCTGTTCCATGCACTCGCGCTCATTTTAGTTTTCGGGATTGGGATAGACTACAGCTTGTTCTTTGCCTCTGCTCAAAACCACGGCAAGGCAGTGATGATGGCGGTATTTATGTCCGCCTGCTCGACCCTATTAGCCTTTGGTTTACTCGCCTTTAGCCAGACCCAAGCGATTCATTATTTTGGTTTAACCCTGTCGCTAGGTATAGGTTTAACCTTTTTACTTTCGCCACTGATTTTAACGACTAAAAAGTCCTGATAACGACAAGGAACGTACTTTACATGCCTACACCCGCTCACGATTTATCGGCTATGCCAAATTCACTTGCCGTCGATGTGGCTATTATCGGCGCAGGACCTTCAGGCGCCATTGCCGCCAGCTTGCTACACCAACAAGGCAAGCGCGTGCTGGTGTTAGAAAAACAACATTTCCCCCGTTTTTCCATCGGTGAAAGTTTACTGCCCTGCTGCATGCAATTAATCGAAGAAGCCGGCATGTTAGACGCACTCAATGCCGCCGGATTCCAGCATAAAAATGGCGCCGCCTTTCGTCGCAATGGCACTTACACTACCTTCGACTTTACCGATAAATTTACCCCTGGGCCTGGCACCACATTCCAAGTGCAGCGCGCCAGTTTTGATAAACTGTTAGCCGATACCGCCCAAAGCCAAGGGGTCGAAATCCGCTACGGCGAAACCGTCGAGGCGATAGATTTAACCGAGAATCCATGCTTAATGGTGCGCAATGAACAGGGCGAGCTTTATCAAATCAGCGCCCAATATGTGCTTGATGCCAGTGGTTTTGGCCGTGTGTTACCCCGCTTGCTCGACTTAGAAAGTCCGTCTTGCCTACCACAGCGCAGCGCCATCTTTACCCATGTGGAAGACAACATCAGCGATCCTAACTTTGATCGAAATAAAATTTTAATCAGCGTCCACCCAGAGCATAAAGACATTTGGTATTGGCTCATTCCCTTTAGCAATGGCCGTTGCTCACTCGGCGTGGTTGCCGAACCGCAATTACTTGCGCGTTTACAAGGTTCGCTTGAGCAACAATTGATGAGCATAGTCAATGAAGAACCAGGACTAAAAGCCCTACTGGCAAACGCTAAGGTGGTGCAAGAATGCGCCACACTCAAGGGTTATTCAGCCAATGTGTCACGGCTTGCGACCGACAAGTTCGCCCTACTGGGTAATGCCGGCGAGTTCCTTGATCCGGTATTTTCCTCCGGCGTCACTATCGCCATGCAATCGGCATCGATGGCGGCAAAATGTGTGACTAAACAACTCAATGGCGAAACGGTTGACTGGCAAGCCGATTACTCTGCGCCTTTAATGCAGGGGGTGAATACCTTCCGCACCTATGTGCAAGCTTGGTATGATGGCCGCTTTCAGGATGTGATCTTCTATGAAGAACCGAATCCACGCATCAAGCAAATGATTTGCTCGATTCTGGCAGGCTACGCTTGGGACCTCAATAATCCCTTCGTTAAAGACTCGGAGCGCCGCCTGAACATGGTGGTCGAATTGTGCCAAAACCAAGTTGCCATTCCTGAATTTGCAGAGGCGTAACCGCATGTCGCTTAACTTTGACGCGAAATGGCGAATGTTCCCCGCGCTACTGATCATCAGTCTGGGGCTGACGGGATGTAGCGAACTGCTGTTCAGGCAAACCTGTGTCGGCCTCGCTAAAGACATGCGTTATTGCTTGGCGCCACTACCCCATGATTTTGCGCCCGCAGCCGATAAGCCTCTGACTAAGCCGACGGCCAAACCCGCCGACATTAGCAGCCAGCAAACCGACAGCAAAGTTAAGCTAACTTCGCCCCAGTCCTTTAGCCAAAAGGTCAGCATTAAAGTGGGTGATAAATCCCACGAGCTGCTCACTCAATTAGAGTTAGAGAATGAGCGCATGACGCTCGTTGGCTTAGCGCCACTCGGACAGGCTTTGTTTACCTTAGTTTATGATGGTAATACACTCAGCAGTGAACAAAGCGTGCTGCTAGGGAACAGTTTTAAAGCTGAGTATTTAATGGCGATGATGCAACTGATCTATTGGCCTGAGCAGAGTATTCGCGCCCATTTAGAAGGTGGTCATTTAGTCACAGGTCTTTGCGATACGATTGGGAGAAATCAGGGCGATACGCTTGAAGGCACCCGAGTGAATACAATCCCCTGTCGCCAGATCTATAGTCAAGACACCTTGATCAGTAAAAGCGGCCAGCAAACCCATGTGGTGCAAATCCGTTATCAACAAAATATCGGCGATGCTCTTTGGCAAGCCCACATCAGCTTAACTATGCCACAAGCTAAATTTGAGCTAGAAATCGAACCTATTTAATCTGTTAGCATCCGCACTTAACTGTGCCATGGTAAAAAGACACACAATGATGAACAGAGTAGCTATTACACAGATTGGATTGTGTACCCCGCTAGGGCAAGATCCCCAGCAGGTTTTAGACCGCCTGATCGCCGGTGATACCAGTGCGATGCTACGCAGTGACACTCTCCTGTTCGAGCACCCAACCTTAGTTGCCCCCGTGACGGCAGCACTACCAACCATTCCCGAAAAACTCATTCAGTTCGATTGCCGTAACAACCAATTACTGCTGTGCGCCGCACTGCAAATTGCGACCACAGTTGAACAAGCGAAACGGGATTTTGGTCATGCCCGTATTGGTGTTGTGCTAGGCACAAGCACGTCAGGGATTTCAAAAGGTGAAGCCGCGCTGAGCTACCGCAATCAATACGGATACTTTCCCGCGGATTACCACTATTTCCAGCAGGAGCTCGGCAGCACCAGCGACTTTTTACGCCAATATTTTGAGCTAGATGGTCCTTGCTACACGATTTCAACCGCCTGCTCATCCAGCGCCAAAGTCTTTGCCAGTGCCAAACGCCTATTACAGGCGAATCTCTGTGATGTTGTGATTGTCGGCGGTGTCGATAGTTTATGCCAACTCACAGTCAATGGTTTTCACGCCTTAGAATCTGTCTCTAAAGGCCACTGCAATCCTTTTAGCATCAACCGTGATGGCATCAATATCGGCGAAGGCGCGGCGCTTTTCGTCCTGACTTTGGGCGAGTCAGAGGTCATGCTAGCGGGTATTGGCGAGTCGAGCGATGCGCACCATATGTCGGCGCCACACCCCGAAGGCGAAGGCGCGATCAAAGCCATGCACGCGGCGTTGCAAGATGCACACATTGCAGCAAAAGACATTAGTTACATAAACTTACACGGTACAGCTACGCCTAAAAATGATGCGATGGAAAGCCGCGCCGTGGTTGAGGTGTTTGGCGTGAACACGCCCCCTTGTAGCTCGACCAAGCCCTTAGTCGGCCATACCTTAGGTGCCGCTGGCGCCATTGAAGCCGCCTTCTGTTATTTATTACTTTCAGCACATAATCACCGCCAAGCCCTGCCGCCCCATCAATGGGACGGACAAGTCGATCCACAGGATCCGCCCATTGTCTTGGTCGAGCGCCATCAAGTCGCTGCTAAGGGCGCGCTTAATTATGTGATGAGCAATTCCTTCGCCTTTGGCGGCAGTAATGCCAGCCTAATTTTCTGCCGTAACGAGGCCTAGTACCATGCAGTTACTTAAGATTAACCAACCCTTTGCCGAACAGGATATTGCCGATTTTATTCCCCATAGGGCACCGATGATTTTGCTCGATAAAATCATTGGCTATCGGCGCGATAACCTAGAGACCGAAGTCACTATCACGGCCAAGAGCCCCTATTTCGATGATAAATATCAAGCCGTACCCAATTATGTGGGTATCGAATATATGGCCCAAAGTATTGCCGCCCTTGCTGGGGTTGAGGCAAAGCTTCGCAATGATAAAATCCGCGTCGGGTTTCTATTGGGATCGCGCAAATTAACCTTGTATGCAAAGCAATATGAGCTCGGGCGCACCTATCGCACCCAAGTCAGCCGCCTCTATCAAGAGGAGTCGGGATTAGCGGTATTCGATTGCCAAATTTATCTGCTGCCCGAAGCCGGCACTGAGCTAGAAAAGAGCTTAGTGGCCCAAGCCAATGTGAATGTGTTCCAGCCTCAGGACACACAAGCCTACCTTGCAGGCAATCAAGACGCGGCAAATAGAAGTCTTGGGCACTAAAGCAATGATGTAGATAAAAAAGCCTTAAAGCGCCTTAACAATCGACCTTTTTACCATAAATACATGAAACCCCATACCGACACATAACGATAAAATGGGGTGGAGAAAACAGATGAATAACAGAGTATTAGTTACCGGTTCGAGCCGTGGTATTGGTAAAGCCATCGCCCTAAAACTCGCCGCTGCGGGTTTCGATATCGCCCTGCATTACCACAGTAACCAAGCGGCTGCCGATGACACTGCCGCGCAAATCCGCGCGCTTGGAGTGAATGCGAGCCTGCTGAAATTTGATGTCGCCGACCGCGCAACCGTCAGAGCCGCCATTGAAACCGACATTGAGGCCAATGGTGCCTATTATGGCGTGATCCTCAATGCTGGTATCAACCGCGATACCGCCTTTCCTGCTATGACAGAAAGTGAGTGGGACAGCGTCATCCACACTAACTTAGACGGCTTTTATAATGTCATCCATCCCTGTGTGATGCCTATGGTACAAGGCCGCAAGGGCGGGCGTATCATTACCTTAGCCTCTGTTTCTGGGATTGCGGGCAACCGTGGCCAAGTCAATTACAGCGCCTCAAAAGCGGGTATTATCGGCGCAACTAAGGCATTGTCATTAGAACTAGCAAAACGCAAAATCACCGTCAACTGTATCGCTCCCGGCTTGATTGAAACCGACATGGTGGCCGATATTCCTAAAGATATGGTCGAGCAATTAGTGCCGATGCGCCGCATGGGTAAACCGAGTGAAATCGCCGCCTTAGCTGCATTTTTAATGTCTGACGATGCCGCCTATATCACTCGCCAAGTGATATCGGTCAATGGAGGCATGATCTAAATGAGCGAGCCGACAAATCAAACCCGCTTAGGGAAACGAGTGGTTGTCACTGGCATTGGCGGCATTACCGCCCTAGGCCATGATTGGGAGGCGATAGCGGCAAGCCTTAAGGCGCAGAAAAACTGTGTTGTCACTATGGGCGAATGGGATAAATACGATGGCCTCAATACCCGCTTAGCCGCGCCCATTAGCGACTTTGAAGTGCCAAGCCATTATTCGCGCAAGAAAATTCGTTCTATGGGTCGGGTTTCCATCATGGCGACCCGCGCCAGCGAGCTTGCATTAATCGATGCGGGATTGTTAGACGATCCTATCGTGTCCTCGGGTGAAATGGGTATCGCCTACGGTTCATCCACGGGCAGTACCGATGCCATCATCGCCTTTGGCGATATGTTGAAAACCGGTGATATGTCGGGCGTCACCGCCACGAGTTATATCCGCATGATGGCACACACCACAGCGGTAAATGTCGGGGTATTTTTTGGCTTAAAAGGCCGAATTCACACCACCAGTAGCGCCTGTACCTCGGGGAGCCAAGGCATAGGTTACGCCTATGAAGCCATCAAATACGGTCATCAAACCTTAATGTTGGCAGGCGGCGGCGAAGAACTCTGCCCCACAGAAGCTGTCGTGTTCGATACCCTGTTTGCCACTAGCACTAAAAACAGCACCCCCGAACTCACGCCACGCCCCTTCGATGCGAGCCGTGATGGCCTCGTGATTGGCGAAGGTGCTTGTACACTGGTACTCGAAGAGCTAGAACACGCCAAGGCGCGCGGCGCCAAGATTTACGCTGAGTTAGTCGGTTTTGGCACGAATTCAGATGGCCAACACGTCACCCAACCGAATGCGCAGACCATGGAAATCGCTATCAGGTTGGCGCTCAAAGATGCCCAGCTTGAGCCTAGCGCCATAGGTTATGTGAACGCCCACGGCACGGCAACGGATCGCGGTGACATCGCCGAGAGTCACGCGACCCATGCAGTTTTTGGTGCTGGTATGCCGATTTCATCCCTTAAAAGCTACACGGGCCACACCTTAGGCGCATGCGGCGCGTTAGAAGCTTGGGTGAGTATTGAGATGATGAATGCGGGCTGGTTTGCGCCAACACTCAATCTTGAAAGTATCGACCCACAATGCGCTGATTTGGACTATATCCGTAACGAACTGCGCCCAATCGATACAGATTATGTCATGAGTAATAATTTCGCCTTTGGCGGCATTAATACCTCGCTGATTTTTAAACGCTGGAAAGATTAACAACAGATACAAACCCTATAAGGACATACCCATGAAACCACTCTTTGCAGGCATGCTGCTTAGCATCAGTTTATTAAGCTCGCCTTTATTGGCTCAGGAATATACGGTTGAAACCTATCAAGAAATCTTTAAGGGTGATAACCAATTCAAGCAAAAAGAAGCCATTGAATCACTCACCATCGCTGGTTTATCCGATCCTGCCATTTTTGATGCGCTCGAAGCCAAGCTACTCGCATCTTTGCCCCAAGCCACTGAAAAAAATGCCATTGACTACAGTGCTTGGTTAGTCAAAGGCTTAGCTTATTCAGGCAATGATAAGTACAGCGAAACCATCAACAAGATTGTTAATGGTGATTATCCTAAAAAACTCAAAAAATACGCAGGTCAAGCTTTAGAAAACATAACGATATATAAAAAATGGAATGCGATTCTTGCGGATAAAAGCCAATATACTGCCGATCAAAGTCAGCAAAATAATGCCTTTGCCAATGCCCTACGCAGCAATGATTTAGAATTAATGCGTCTCGCAGCTAAACGCATCATAGATGACCGCCAGTACGATGATTTTATCCTTGCCGTACTCAGTAACGAATTGAAAACACCACGCTTAATGGCCGATGACAAACTCGCCATCGATACCTATGCCAACATGGCAAAAGCGCTAGCTAGTTCAGGGAATACCGCTTACCGCGATGTGATTGAAAATATGGCAACCACGAGCTCAAACAAAAAACTCAAAAACTACGCCGAGAGTTATTTGAAGAAATACTACTAAACCTACCCGTTTTACGCTTAATCGAGTAAATCATGGCCGAGCTTATCCTCGGCCATTTTTATATTCGCCTATACAGGCTTGCCATGGTAATCACTCACTACACTGTGAAAGAACCTAGAGGCTCTAAGTTGATAAACGAGAGTTACGGAAGGCGAAGAGGCAGTTAAACATAGATATTGTTCAGAGTGAGGCCAACCATGGTACAGGCTCGACGACACGCAGCCAGTCCATCCTTGGATGCTCGACCGCCCCGTCCATGGGGCGGACGGTCGTCTCGCCAATCACCACGGTTTGCCTTTCGAGCACAGGCAACATCTGTAAGCTTAAAAAGCTAGAGTCACATTAATAATCTGAAAGTAGAACAGTTATAACTAAAAACTAATATACTAAACGGTAGGAGGCTTATTATATTTTTATTATGAGAAATCGTTAAAAAGATGAAGATATTGCTCAAACTCACTTCCGGTTAAAAGTTTGACACTATCATCGCTTTTCATCTTTCGGATTAAATTCTCAATAGAGATTTCAACGCCAACCTTATTATTCCGATGCAAACAAATAAGATTTTCCAGATACTCGCATTTCCCAAAATTATCAAACCTGCTTATTAAGTTGTTTAAGTTATTACGAAAACCCTGTTCAATTTGATAAAGCTGACTAGGTTGATAAGCATGCTCCCTAACATTAACCATACTATTCCAAACTAAAGTGTATTGTTCCAGAGCCTTTTGCGCATTATCTCCATTTGGATCACCAATATAACTTATTTCTCGCTCACATCCAGACCAATTATGTTTGCCAGAACGATACATAGTCGAATAATTCAACTTGAGCTTTGGATAAAGTTCGTAACTAAAAACACTTCCAATGAGCTCTATAAATGAAAAAGCTGTGTTTGATGGAAAATTAACTAAAGCAGCGTCTAACCTAGCGCAAAGTTGTTCCGTTCTTCGCAATGAAACCTGATGAAAAGCACAAAACAGTGCTACTATTTCGTACGCAACATCTTTAGTTACTGCTGGGTACATTAGTACAGGATCAAACTCTATTATGGAGAAGAAATCGTTTGCCTTGATAAAATCCAAATAGTTTGGCTCAGATAAAGTTAACCGCCTTTGAAAAAATCGACTTAAATATTCTTCTGAATCAAATTTTTCACCGTAAACAGCCTTAATTGAACACTCTAGTTGCTTAGTATCAGTAGACATCACGAAAACCAACTTAGGAATATCAAACAAGTGCTTTATCACCTCAAGCATTTCAATTGCATATGTAGGTCGACAGCGATCTAATTCATCAATAAAAATATAAACTTTATTTTTATTAGACAGTTCACAAACTTGCTTTATTAAATTAGATAACTCCATTTTAAACTCAACGGCAAACTCTTTATGCTTGTTATGTATTGAAAATATCTCTCTCCCAAACTCGCCTAAACGATTCTTTGATACACTTTGATCATTAGCCGTATCTTTAACTGCCACACCAATTTCTTTAAGTAAATCGCCAAACTCACTACCTAGAAAATGTTTACCTAAAGCCATGGTGATTACTGGCAAAAAGTTTTTTGCTAACTTCCAGCCAGCATTGAATATTTTACTTTCGGTTTCCGAAAAGTCTGTTATTCCACTCTGACATTTTAATTTAGTCAACAGTTCAGCGGTGACAAGGGCAAGTGGATCGTTTAGATAATCAGATTCCCATGCGTCGATTTTGATCGCAACATATCTTTGCTCCCCAAGTTTACGACACCAATTATCGACAAAGAAGGTCTTACCCGTACCCCACGCGCCGTTAAGATTCGCTACATATGCTTTTTCATCACTTCGAGTATCCAAGTACTTCGTAAACGCATCAGCCTGCTTCTCTCGAATTTGCCTGTAAGCACAGGTTGAAAAAGCTAGTGAAGATGTAGAGTCATTCATGAGTTTTTATTCCATATTTCGTATACTTTGCGGCTCAATGTTACTGCCAATCAATATTTCCTTATTAGTTTCTCTTTTATATGATATTTGACGCTCAAATAACACTGAAATCAAAGGAGTACACCATCCCCTCGGAGTTGCCGCAGGGCATTAGCGTTCGTTGCGTGATCGAGGCATGGATGCCGAGATAGCGTCAGTCGAATCAGGGACGAGCGTCTGACGCGATAGCATAAGGACGCTTAATGCCCAAGAGGCTTTCAACTCCGTTGGGGACGCCGGGGGATATCCAAAAGGGGAACAGGCGCTTTTCCCCTTTTGGTCGGGTGTGGGGTGAAACCCCACGACTTTGATTTTTGCTTTGATAAAAAGTTTGTGGCCTAGCATTTGCTTATCCACCACGGCGCAATTGCAAACAGATAACAAAGCAATGACGCCATTATGGATAAGCCACAATTATAGGGAGTAACCGATCTGCCATGAAATCCACCATAAGAGCCATGAAAATCACCTTAGATGACCTTAAAGGGCCTGAGATTGCGGCTTTACTGCAGGAACACCTCAACGATATGTGGGCAACCTCACCGCCTGAAAGCGTTCACGCATTAGATCTTGATGGCCTGCGTCAGCCCAATATTCGCTTTTGGACCCTATGGGATGGCAATAATTTAGCGGGCTGCGGTGCACTAAAATGGTTAGATACCGAGCACGCCGAGATCAAATCCATGCGCACCGCCGCGCCCTATAAGCAGCAAGGTATAGCGTCTAAAATATTGCAGCACTTGATTAACGATGCCAAAGCCGCAGGTATCAAACGTCTGAGCCTAGAGACAGGTTCGATGGACTTCTTCAACCCCGCTCGCCTGCTCTACTGCAAATTTGGTTTTGAAATCTGTGGCCCCTTCGCCGATTATCGACTCGATCCCAATAGCGTGTTTATGACGAAGAGAATCTAAAACACATGCGCCTTAGTCTTTGAAATTCATCTCTAAGGCGCTTTGCTGCAGTTAAGTATTCGCTCGCTTAACTACTGATGCAGTTCTGTGCCCGTTCCACCAATGGATAATAAACCCAAGTAACAACCCCCAAAATGCACTGCCGATGCCCAGCACACTAAAACCCGATACCGTGACCAAGAAAGTGATCACCGCTACTTCGCGATCTTCCGTTTTAGCTAATGCGGCGGTCAGGCTATTGGCGATAGTGCCAAGCAGTGCTAATCCGGCGATGGCCAGTACTAATTCCTTCGGGAAAGCGGAAAACAGGCCAACCACAGTGGCGCCCAATAACCCAGTGATAAAGTAAAATACCCCGCCCCACACCGCAGCCCAGTAACGGGTCGCGGGATTCGGGTCTGCTTCTTTACCCATACAAATCGCCGCTGTGATAGCGGATAAGTTAAAGGCAAAACCGCCAAAGGGTGCGAGAATGACCCCGATTAACCCTGTGCTCGTGATCAAAGGTGAAATGGGCGGCCTGTAACCATTACCATGCAGCGCAGCAACGCCCGGCATATTTTGCGAGGCCATAGTCACCACAAACAGCGGCAGCGCCACGCCAATCACACTCGCCAACGAAAACTCAGGTGTAGTCCACACCGGCATCGCCAGTTGCAACTGAACGGCATCTAGCTTGAGTAAATCTAATTGAAAACTCATGCCTATACCCACCAACAAGGTCAGCAAGATGATGTAACGCGGCGCAAAAGGCTTAACGACGACAAACACCAACAACATGATCAAAATTAGACTCAGCTGGGTTTGCATCGCCTGAAATAGCCCTAGGCCAAATTGCAGCAGAATCCCCGCCAACATGGCTGAAGCGACTGACTGCGGCATGATACGAATAAGTTTATCCATCCAGCCCGCCACCCCGCAAAGAGTGATTAAAATCGAACTCACCAGAAAAGCGCCTATGGCTTGGTTTACGCTCAACCCCGCTAGGCTAGTCACCATCAGCGCCGCGCCCGGTGTAGACCAAGCCGTTAGAATAGGATTCTTGTAGTAAAGCGATAACCCTATGCTGGTCACGCCCATGCCCACACCTAAAGCCCACAGCCATGAACTGATCTGTGCAGGTGTCGCCCCCACAGCCTCCGCCGCTTGAAAGATGATCACAGCCGAGCTGCTATAACCCACTAATACCGCAATAAATCCCGCTGATATTTTTGATAAACTCCCTGCATCTCGCCACATATCCACTCCCTTTCTCTGCAATTGATGTCGCCATTACTTTGTGCGCTATAACTTATAAAATGAACAAGATAGCTTTTGTGCGCTATAACGTACGAGATGGACAAGATAGCACCTGTGCGTTATAACGTACAAACTAAATTTTCATAAAAATGATGGGGCCATTGTGCAGACGATAAACAGCTATCTCGCCACCACGCTTAAAGCACTTCGCAACCAAAAGGGATGGAGTTTAGATAAAGCCGCCCAAGAGACGGGCGTTAGTAAGGCCATGATAGGACAAATCGAGCGCGGTGAATCAAGCCCAACTATTGCGACGCTGTGGAAAATTGCCAGTGGATTCAATATCTCGCTGTCGACCTTTCTCGAACCCACACCCCAGAGCCAAGGCGCAGTATTCCGTAAGCCCGACGAGTTACGCCAACAACCCGCCACCGACGGCATGCTAGTCGCCTCACTCTTCCCCTTTGAAGAGCGCTTCGGTTTCGAGATGTTTGAACTGACCCTGCTGCCAAACTATGAGCGGCTTTCTGAGCCCCATGAAACGGGTGTCACTGAGCATGTCATTGTCTTGAGCGGTACTATGGAAGTGCTAGTCGATGGTGAGTGGCAACCACTCAAGCAAGGTGAAGCGGTACGATTTGCGGCCGACAAACCCCATGGCTATCACAATCTAAACGAGCAAGCCGTGGTATTCCACGACATCATTCACTACCAACGAGGCAGTGAATACAGCTTGTAGCAGCTTATCTAACGCCAGTAATGCAGAGGTTCGAGTACCAACAACGCCAAAGACCAAACCATTACTACCGATAATCTGCAGCGCTTGCACTCGCCAATTCATTAGAATAAACTTATTGAAAATTTTCTAATGGTAGGGGCAATGCTATGTTTCAATCTTTACTGGCTAAGTTATCCGGCAGCCACTCAGGCGAAAAATGTTGGCAATTGATTGAGCAAGGCGCACGGGTGATTGATGTGCGTTCACCAGAGGAATTTGCCTCCGGTCACTTGCCCCAAGCCATTAATGTGCCATTGCCAACGCTCGATCAATGGTTACACCAAGTTGACAATAAACAGCATCCCTTCGTGCTCTATTGTGGCGCGGGTATTCGAGCGCAAAAAGGCTGCGACATTCTCAAGGCCAATGGCTTTAGCTGCGTGGTAAATGGCGGTTCGCTTAAAGATTTAGTCTGCTGCCAGCCGAGCTAATTTAAGCCTTGGTTGTGCGGCGCTAATCAGGCCAGTCTGTACATTGTGATGACTTAAATATCTGCGAGGTGGTGTATGCATAAAACAAATCATGCCAAAGCGTTACAGTTTGAAGCCACACAGGGTAACACTGCTGAAAAGCCGCTTGAAACTGAGCGCCATGCACGCTTTAGCATCAGTCGTAATCGCGACCAAGCCAGCACTAAGGTGCGTTATGTTGAGACAAGCACCCTAGCCAAAGGCTGCAGCCTTTGCGAATAAACAGCTAAATCTGCGACTTAAAACTAGCCGCTCGAGTCTAGTTGCTCAAACCTAGCCACTTAAGCCAAGCGTGCTTAGCTGAAATGGACATACAAAAATGCCAGCCTATTAAAGGCTGGCATTATTTATTCAGCTAAATCAAATGACTCAGCTAATCAACGGAACAATTAAGCTTTCAGCTGATCGATACTGTGTTTCGCTTCGCCCATGCCTTTGTCGTGTGCTTCAGGACCCATGTTCAGCGCTTCGGCGTAAACCACTTCAACATTAGTGATCCCCATAAAGCCTAAAACCGTTTTCAAGTAAGGTACAACATGATCCGTTGGGCCATCTTTGTGAGCGCCGCCACGGGTCGTCACCAACACGGCGCGTTTACCTTCCACTAATCCTTTTGGACCCGTTTCAGTATAAGTAAAAGTCACACCGGCACGGGCGACAAAATCGATCCAGTTTTTAAGTTGAACCGGAATCGTAAAGTTGTACATAGGTGCAGCGATAACAATCGTATCGTTCGCTTTTAATTCAGCGACTAAGGTATCTGATAAGGCGAGCATTTCTTGCTGACGTGCCGATAATTCTGCACCACCGCGTAACCCAGAAGCGATTTCACCGTCTACCATAGGTAGTACGTCTTTACCGCCTAAATCACGCACTGTAATAGCGGCGCCTTGGGTTTCCCAGTGACTCGCTAAGTGGTCAATTAACACGGCAGATTGTGAATAACCGCCAAGAATGCTTGATTTTAAAATTAAGACTTTAGACATAATCTGCTCCGAAAATAGGTAAATGACTCAGAGTCAGATGGAATATCTCAACTCTATGACGCTAGTGTATTAGCCCATAAAAAAGAAATAAAGCGGATAAAATCTGAGATTAGCTTCGATTTTTTAGAAAGGTTATACATCACCTTCGACGTACAGATACACTAAATTGCTTTCGACGCATTCATACTTTCGACGTACTAACATACAGGCCTTCAAAAACCGCACACAATGAATCCATACAATACAATTGCACTTCCAGCTTCACCTTAACTCTGCGCCCCCTTTGTAACGGGCTGAGATCCACATCTGGCCATTGCACTTTTACCACAGGGTCACAAGTCACAGGAGCAAGATAACGAATATGGGCATCGGCGAGCACAATATCACCCGCCACGCCCACCAACTGTTGATTTAGCCAGACTGCACCCCAGCCTGTTAAGGTCATCAAGGTATAAATGCTGCCCGCAAACATGGTCTGATGCAGATTAATATTGGGCGTCATCGGCGCTGTGACTCGAAATTCTCCCTCGCTGTAATCGAGTGGCACTATCTGCATAAACTCGCTAACGGGGATCGTACTGTGCCAAGTCTGGCGTAATTTAATGAGTAATTGATCCATGTGCATTCCCTTAATACTCCCTCTTGGTACAAGCGACATTGATTATGCCTAGCACCCCATCACTTAGACTCCTAGATAAACATCACGATAGAAGCTACACCTGCAGATTAAAGGTCACTGGGCCATCATTGACTAAGGACACTTGCATATCGGCGCCGAACTGTCCGGTTTCTGTGTGAACGCCCTTAGCACGGCAGAATGCGACAAACTCTTCATACAAGCCTAAAGCTTGATCCGGCGTACCCGCCCCTGAAAAACTCGGCCTCAAGCCTCGGCCTGTATCAGCGGCCAAGGTAAATTGTGACACGACTAATAAAGACCCACCGACTTGTTCTAGATTGAGATTCATCTTGCCATTTTCATCGGAAAAAACGCGATAACTCATGACTTTAGTCGCCAATTTTTCCATCTTCTCGCGGGTATCTTCTTGCTCGACACCGAGCAGAACCAACAAGCCTTTATCGATTTCACCTAAGGTTTGGTTATCAACCACCACACTGGCGCGACTCACTCTTTGAATTAAAGCAATCACAACTTTTCCTTTTAGATTAAGGCTTAACGGGAACCATTTGCGGCATTAGCGGTAGCGGGCGGATATATTGCTCTACGCCATCAGGCAAAGATTGTACGACCTGCGCTAAGCCGCCATTCGTCCACAGCATAAAGCGACGTAATTCTTCTATTTCAATACGGTCGGCAAAGGTCACTGTACCTTGCACTTGAATCACTGCGCCTTGGTCCAACAACACAAACTTGGCAAAATTAAGCTTCTGATTCAAGGTGCCAATCACGGCAGGCAACTCTTGGCTGGCCTGCAATTGCGGATGCACTGCATAGAAGCGATTCATTAAAATACGGTCAATGCCCGCCGAATTGATACTCGGCTCAAGCAAGAATTGGTTATTGCCAAACTGCACAGCCACTTTAGTCGGCGCAACTTGGGTGGCGAGATAATTTGCGTTAATCAGCGCTTGGTACAAGCGATCAGCGGCAGTTTCATTGGTCAACCCACCGAGTTCAACAACTTTGGGCGCGACAGGGGCACTCACGACCTCCTGAGTCGCCACTGGGTCAATCGCGCTGGTTTGCGAGGGCGCCGTAGCGGCACAGGCGGTTAATCCGAGTAAACTGGCACTGATGAGCAATGTTTTCATTGTATTTCCCTTTGATGTATCCACAACCACATAGCATGGATTTCTGCTGTAACCGCCAAAAACAAAGACTCACTATTGAGCATATGTCCGCCATCGACAACAGATTGAATTGTAATAGCATGCTCCAACCCAGCCAAAAAATCGCGTAATAGCGTCGCTGGGCAAATCGCATCCTGCATTCCTTGCAATAACACACTACGCGCCTTCACTCTAGGCGTCACGCGCTGTAACACATTCATGGCATTGAAGTAATTATGTCGAGCAAAGTGTAACTCGATATTGGCTAATGCTAATACGGATTCGGGTAACAGCCTTGGTAGCACTAACCTCGCCCCCGCAAGCTGCAACTCCCACTGCACCCAACGCCGCGCAAAATGGTATCGCACATTTTCATCGGCTGATGCCAAACCTAGATGATATGAATCCAGTAATTCAGTCAGCGATAACTGAACCGGAAAAATGTCATTGAAGAGTCGATAAGCAGCAGGTTGCAATTTTGCCGCGCCGTCAGCGCCATAGAGCCAGTCGAGACCTTCTTTGGATGGAATAAATAACGCCCACAGTACCTGTGAAATCACCCGCTCTGGGAATAATCCGCTGTAAATTAAGCCTAATGTGGCCCCAAAAGAGCCACCGGCTAAACACCAACGCTCAATACCCAATGCAAGGCGAATCGCCTCAATATCGCTAATCAAACCAGTGAGATGGTTGTTGGCTAAATCGCCAAAGGGTAAAGATTGCCCAGAACCGCGTTGATCTAAAAGCAAAATCCAATATTGATCGCCATTAAATAAAGCTAAATCACCGATATCACAACCCGCTCCTGGACCGCCGTGCAAATACAGCAGTGGGATACCTTGTGGATTACCGTATTGCGCCAGATGCAATTGCTGACCATTGCCAACGTTAAACCAGTCGCGACGGATAAAAGATGGGAAGGATTCAGGCATTCAGTGTCATCGCCATTAATAATCCTCTAATGGGGTCATTCAGATTTAGCCACCGCCTTGAGTGCCGTCACCTCAGCCGAAGTTAACACCGCAGCGGAATTTTCTTGGGAGGCATTTTCTAGGGGCTTAGCATTCAGAGCGGTTTCGTCATCATCTGAGCTCGACTCATAATCTAAATATTCAGGCATCGCGGCGGTAATTTCCGCGCCGAGTAATACTATCATCCACGATAAATACACCCAGACAAAGATAATGGGGATCACGGCTAAAGCACCATAAATCGCTTCATAACTCGGAAACTGAGTAACATACAAAGCAAAGGCTTTTTTACCTAACTCAAACAAGATTGCGGCAACAATCGCCCCTAATAGTGCATGTAGAAACTTCACTTTTTGATTAGGCACCACCATATACAACAGCAAGAATGCCGCAACTGAGAACAGCATGGGCAAACGCTCAAGAAACACGGGCACCACACCCGACAACTGACCATCAAAAACCTTCAATGACACCACGTAGGAAGTGGCAACCAAACTGGCCCCCACCAATACCGGGCCCAAAGTGATGACCATCCAATACATAGAAAAAGCCACCACCACTGAACGCTTCTCTTTAGTACGCCAAATGTTATTGAGCGATTTATCAATGGCAGAAATCAGCAAAATGGCAACCACGACTAAGGCCGCAATCCCGACCGCAGTCCCCTTAGAGGCATTGGCCACAAACTCATTGATATACACTTGCACAGTATCGCCAGCGGCGGGTAAAAAATTCTGATAAACGAAACCTTCTATCTGTCCACGTATCCCCTTAAATACCGGAAAAGCTGACAGCATAGACATAGTCACCGCCACCATAGGCACGAGTGACAACAGTGTGACATAGGCTAAATGTCCGGCGCGGATATTGATTTGATCTTCAACTAAACGCCGTCTCAAATGCAGCAGGAAGTGCCAGATCCCGAGGAATAAGGCGCGAATTTGTGCCAGTTCTATCTTCTTAGTCACGGGTTTCTCTTGATTCTGTTGGTATAGACTCGTTATCTTCGTACAATAAACACTTAATTTACAAGTCTAAGGAGTGAATTGATGTCTCAACAAGGATCTGCAGGTAACGTTATTTCTGCTATTGCTAGCCTATTTTTTCCTGGGCTAGGCCAATTATTGCAAGGCCGAATAATGGCCGCACTGTTATTTTTCATTATCACAGTGGTGGGTTATGCCCTCTGGTGGCTGATTGTACCCGCGGTAATAGGTGCTATCTTTCATCTGTGGAGCATTATCGATGCGGCGCGATTTAAAGCCGATTAATTAATTTCATTCAGCGACGGAACACCCAATGAAAAGACTGATAGCTTCAGGGCTGATTGCCACAAGTCTCCTGCTTAGTGGTTGCCAGAGTGCCTACTACGGCGCAATGGAAAAGGTCGGTTACCATAAACGCGATATTATGGTCGACAGAGTTAAAGATGCGAAAAAATCCCAACAGGATGCTCAAAAAGAGTTCAGCTCAGCCTTAGAAGAAATGCAAGCGCTGCTCAATTACAGTGATGGCAACTTAGAAAAAGCCTATAGCAGAGCCAAAGATGAATACGAATCGGCTCAAAGTGCCGCCGACAACGTCAGCAACCGCATCAATAAAGTCGAAGATGTAGCCGAAGCACTGTTCGATGAGTGGCAAAATGAAATTAGCGAGATCAGTAAAGCCAACCTACGCCGCAACAGTGAAACTAAACTCAAAGAAACGCGCCGAGCCTATGAACAATTGATTAAAAGTATGCGCCGTGCCGAGTCAAAAATGCCGCCGATACTCACCGCCATGAAAGACAATATGCTGTATCTCAAGCATAACTTGAACGCCCAAGCCATTGGTGCGATTAAAAGCGAATTTGCGAGTCTGCAAACCGATATTTCGGCCCTGATTAAAGAGATGAACACCTCGATTAACGAATCGAGCAAATTTATCGAAGCACTCGAAAAATCAAAAAATTAATCCAAATGCCCTACTGAATTCCTAAGCCCTAGCAAACTAAATTGCTGGGGCTTTTTATTTTTCGTGTGACCTCACCCTCAGTCCCTGCAAGCCATACTTTATTTGTGCAAGACTAAAACACTTAGCTTTGTGAGCTATGGCGCGCTTTAATTGATTGATAGCGCGAATCTTAGATCTGACGCACAATTTCACTTATTACTCAAAAACTTATCCTCAGTTCACCACTCAGAGCCAGTACTTGTAACTTATTAGCTGTATTCATCACTATGACTTTTATCGAATCACTCACGCTGATGTTGGCACTCATGTATCTCGCCTCCCTCAGCTATTGGAGCGGCCAGAAATGGGGTGCGGTCGCCACACTGTTGCTCAGTATCGGTGCGGTGGCAATGAGTCTTTATTGGCCACTGGCTCTCGGGTTTCTTATTGCACTGCCACTGATGCTACTTGGGCATAAATTTGCGCCTGATGCACTCAAGGGTGAAATTAAAATCAATACCCTTCGTGAAGGGACTCAACATGTCTTAGCGCTATCGCTCTTGCTGGTTGCCATACAATACACAATCAATACCGTACTGCTTAAGCAAGGAATCACACCTTGGCTAATGCGCCCAGACGTAGTCGATGCCTTTTTACCGATTGCGGGTGGCATTGAGCTTAAAGCCATTATCAGCCTCAATTTGTGGGATCAAACCCATCCTGCGGCAGCAGTCATGCTAGCGGCGGTATTACTCACAGGTTTACTCTGCAAGCGGGCATTTTGCGGTTGGGCTTGCCCATTAGGTTTAGCAGGGGAATACCTGTATTCCTTTAGAAAACGCTTTATTAAATCAGAGCTTACACCACCCGCTTGGCTAGATTGGCCACTGCGAATGTTGAAATATCTATTACTCCTAGCACTTTGCTACATAGTCATTGGTATGCCAGCACAATCCATCCCCCATTATCTTGAAGGTAATTATCATAAGATTGCCGACTTGAAGATGGCATTGTTCTTCCTAACACCCAGCCTAATCACGCTACTGGTATTTGCGCTGATCCTCGCTTTAGCTGCATGGCGTCGTCAGGGATTCTGCCGTTACTTGTGTCCCTATGGTGCAATGCTTGGGATCTTAAGCTTTGCGAGCCCATTAAAAATCCGCCGCAATACCCAGCACTGCCTTATCGAAGCAAAAGGGATGAAATGCGACAAGTGCACCCGCGCTTGCCCAGCAAACATCATAGTGCACACCAAAACCACGGTTCGCAGTGACGAGTGCCAAGCCTGCATGCGCTGTGTCGCAGCTTGCCCTAAATCCGCCGCCCTCGGCCTTGGACTGAAATCCGGCCACAGACTCGGTCATAAGGGATTGCTCGCATTAGTGCTTATCGCATTATTTATCCTACCGCTGGGCGCTTACTTAGCGGGGTTCTGGCATAGCCAAACACCAGACAACATCCGCATGGAATTGATCCAAGTGATTAATAGAATTGGGCACTAGAACACGCGACATCACTAGAACACCTAAAATGACACATATGACGGGATCCAATTGCGATGGAATAAAACACTAACGAAATTGAAAAACAGCAGCAGATAAGACTAGAAAACCTCAAAATGGGAACCTTTAGGTACAACTAAAGGTTGACCCACTTAGTAGGAATAATCTGAAAGGATTAAAATAAAATCATATAGAACAGATGCTTAATTGACACAAAATCTAATTACTGGTCTAATTCGCGCGCATTTAATAAAGGAATGTATTAACCAAAGGAATTATTGTGTGAAAAAATCATTATTGATCGCTCTTACTGCTCTGCCATTATTTGCTTATGCTGGCCCATTCGATTCAATCGTTAAATCAGCAACTCAATCTGTCACTGACACAGTGAATGATACGGCAACCAATGCGTTAGACAGCGCAACGAATGAAGCGATTAAAAATACATTCGGCATTAAAGAAGGCTCAACCAAGCAAACAATCACTGAAAAATTAGGTGCGCCTGCTAGCACTTATAATGAAGCGGATCTAGAAGTTTGGGCCTATGATCTCAGTGCGTTAAATGCAGCTTCTCCAATGCTGGCAGAAACCACTAAAACTTTGCTGAAAGATAATGAAGTCGCTCAGAAAAATGTGACTATCAGCTTCAAAGGTGAAAGTGTCAATGCGGTAAAATTGGCAGATAAAGCTAAGTCATAAGCTTGACTGCTCACTCGATAGGGCTCTAAGTCCTATCGAGTATCCCGACGTCCTCGGCCGCACCACAGCGATGATAAGCGTCAACAATAAAGCCACTGCCAAGTAATACTATCCAGAAAAGACCTCACGTGCCGTCCAGTGACACACTCAGCTAACGCAATCCAGTAACCTCTCATCAGCAACCCCCTGCTAAGCAATACCAACAAGCTTTGCCTGATTTTGAATAATCCCAGCAGGCTTGTGTTAAATAATACTTGGGCTAAATGATACATTAAGTGAATACAAAACAATTTTGTCTCACAGACCATACTGCAGATAATTGCTTACATCACTCTCTGCAGTATTTTTAATATATACGTCATAAAATTGATTACAATCAGGCAACAGCTAGACTTTATCGCAGATAATATTCCTATACGGATATTAGAAAAATGGTTTTATGTTCCCCAACGGAGCTAACCTATGCGACCCGACCGACAGCAATTGATCCATTCGTTATTTGACGAATATATTGAGATGTATGCCTCCCGTGATGACAGGCTAACTCGTCGCTTTAGTGATAACTTTAGCGGCTATGCAGGGAGCAGTGACCAGCTTGTCACCAGCAGGGAAGAATGGGTGCGAATCACTCGTCAGGACTTTGCACAAGTGCCTGAGCGAATCCACATCGAAATGTTAGATCTTTCTTTACAAGACCTTGCCGACAACCTCGTGGTTGTGACTGCCTTTTTCCATATCCACTTACCTATCCCTAATCCTATGCTTTCCCGCGAGACAGCACGGCTAGTGTTGATATTTCACCGAGAAAACAACGACTGGATGATTGTCCACAGTGGCATATCCATCCCCTACGGCTTAGCCCACAAAGGGGAAATTTACCCGATCGCGCGATTAGAGGAACGTAACCTCGAACTTGAATCCATGATCACAGCTCGAACCTGTGAGCTAGCAGAAGCCAATAGGCAACTTGAAATACTCAGCAATACCGACGGTTTAACCAATATCGGCAATCGCCGCCTATTTGACATGATGTTACAAACGGAGTGGAGTCGGGGACAAAGGAGCAATTCCTCACTGGCCCTCATCATGCTCGATATTGACCACTTTAAACAATTTAACGATCACTATGGCCACCTCGCCGGAGACGATTGCCTTAAACAATTAGCGAGTACACTGTCCCAGTCCGGTCGCAGAGCGGGCGAATTAGTCGCTCGCTACGGCGGCGAAGAATTTGTCATTCTATTACCGAATGTCGATAATCAAACCGTACTTGAGACAGCACAGCACATTCATCAACTGATCCAATCCATTGCCATTCCACATGAAAATACCGACCTTGGGATTGTGACAGTGAGCGCAGGCGTCGCCTATCTGCAACCCTCTAACAAACAAAATGCTTTAGAACTCGTTCGCCAAGCGGACGCCGCCCTCTACCGCGCAAAATCCGCTGGCCGCAATTGCATACGGGTGATGGATGAGGACTACTAATACCAATCGTATTAAATATCTGTTCATTCAGCGGGAGTTCAACGCGCTTTAGACAAGGCGAAGGCTTGAAGGCATAGTGGTGCTCTGTCGAAAGCCTTGAACGCAGTATAAAGCGCGTTGCCATGCCGTTAACATCAGCCGCCCTTCGGGAGCCACACAGGCATCCCACTCCGGTGTTGCATTGACTTAAAAGGGAATCACCATTTCTGCGTCAATGCGCCTTGGATTGAGATGCCTGTGAGGCTCTGAACTGATTAGCTATTTATAATACCCATTACTCAATTTATCCCAACAAAAAGCCCTGCACAGTTTCCTATGCAGGGCTTTTTAAACCGATTGACTCACCTTAAGGGCGAGTCACCTGAATTAACAGGCTAGCATTAACCGCGGTTAAAGCGCTTGCGATCGTTTTCAGTCAAGTGTCTCTTACGAACACGAATGTTCTTAGGCGTTACTTCAACTAATTCATCATCATCGATGAACTCAAGCGCTTGCTCAAGTGTCATTGTGATTGGCGTAGTCAACACTTGGGCTTCGTCAGTACCAGAAGCACGCATGTTGGTCAGCTGCTTACCTTTCAAACAGTTAACTGTCAGATCGTTTGAGCGAGCGTGAATACCAACCACTTGGCCTTCGTATACTTCAGCGGCGTGGCCGATAAAGAGACGACCGCGATCTTGCAGACCGAACAGTGCGAAGGTCAATGCCTTACCCGTTGCGTTAGAGATCAATACGCCGTTAGCGCGTTGACCGATATCGCCACCTTTGTGCGGACCGTAATGGTCGAATGAGTGATAAATTAGACCAGTACCAGAAGTCGCGGTCATAAACTCAGTTTGGAAACCGATTAAACCACGGCTTGGGATGATGAAGTCGATACGTACACGACCTTTACCATCAAGCTGCATGTCTTTCATTTCAGCTTTACGGGTACCTAATTTCTCGATTACTGTGCCTTGATCTTCTTCTTCAACGTCAACAGTCAAGGTTTCAAATGGTTCACACAGTTCACCGTCGATAGTTTTCAGAATAACTTCTGGACGTGATACGGCTAACTCGTAACCTTCACGACGCATGTTTTCAATCAAGATTGATAAATGCAATTCACCACGGCCAGATACACGGAAGCGATCTGGACTTTCTGTTTCTTCAACACGCAGTGCCACGTTGTGGACTAATTCTGTTTGCAGACGCTCCAGAATGTTACGTGAAGTCACATACTTACCTTCTTTACCTGCAAAAGGTGAAGTATTAACTTGGAAAGTCATGGTCAGAGTAGGTTCATCAACAGTCAAAGGTGGCATAGCTTCTACTGCACCAACGGCACAGATAGTGTCAGAAATTTTCAGCTCGCCTAAACCAGTGATAGCAACGATGTCGCCAGCGTTAGCAATTTCAACTTCAGTACGGTCTAGACCCATGTAACCTAATACTTGGCCCATTTTACCGTTACGAGTTTTGCCATCAGCGCCAATAATAGTCACTTGTTGGTTCGTTTTAACGCTACCACGCTTGATGCGGCCGATACCGATAACACCCACGTATGAGTTGTAGTCGATTTGCGAAATTTGCATCTGGAACGCGCCTTCGGCGTCAGCATCTGGGAAAGATACTTTTTCAACGATAGTTTGGAACAGCGGCGTCATATCATCGCTCGCTACATCCGGATCTAAAGTTGCAAAACCGTTTAACGCAGAAGCGTAAACGATTGGGAAATCTAGCTGCTCGTCAGTTGCACCTAAGTTATCGAACAGGTCGAATACTTGGTCAATAACCCAATCTGGGCGTGCACCTGGACGGTCAATTTTGTTGATAACAACGATTGGCTTTAGGCCTTGAGCAAACGCTTTCTTCGTTACGAAGCGAGTTTGTGGCATTGGACCGTCAACGGCATCAACCAGCAATAATACTGAGTCAACCATAGACAGAACACGCTCAACCTCACCACCGAAATCGGCGTGGCCTGGGGTATCAACGATGTTAATACGGTAGTCGTTCCACTTGATGGCAGTATTCTTTGCCAGAATCGTGATCCCACGTTCCTTTTCAAGATCGTTGGAGTCCATCACCCGCTCAGTGGCTTCTCCTCGGGTTGCAAGGGTGCCTGACTGTGACAGCAACTTGTCTACCAGGGTCGTTTTGCCATGGTCAACGTGTGCAATAATGGCGATGTTACGTAAATTCTCTAGCACGGATAAACCTCTTACCATCAAACAAAAATAGGGATATTTCAGTAATTCGTTATGGCGATCGAGCTCGATCCGCCACAATAAAAAGCGTGCCATTCTACTCCAGAGCGGCCTTGGCGCACAGGATTATTTTTGAACACTTATAAAACAATCCGCCAATCCTTGGGTAATTTCCGCCAATCATCCACTGAATGAAATCCTCTATAGGCAGAGTTAACGCTCTGTTTAATTGCCATATTCATAGGAAAAATCTGAGTTAAGCAGCTGAATTTGCTATTTTTCGTATTCAATGTTAGCACTGCTAATGTCGATTTAAGCATCAGCGAAATCGACTTAGGTACAGAGAAATTACCACGTGAACACACTGCAATAAATTCTGCGGCACACTTAATCTAACGTTCATGTTGGCGTTTATACCCTATGACATTAAGGCTCACTTCATTGTCACGGGATACCTTTTTACGCATCACTGATTTCACTTGGTCTGTGAACAGCAAAGACATTTCGCACATGAGAACGAACTCTTTCCTAATAATATGATAATAAACCACTATTGGATTGATAATGCGTGGCATAGTTGGACAGACTAGCGTGGTTTTATGACAATTATGCGGCGGTTATGCGGTGGTAAATAGTCCCGTTCTGTGCTGCAAGTATGTGCGAGCTTCAGTGAGGCAGTACTTACTTATACTGTGAAAGCCAAAGCGTCATTGCCATCTCAGTGCCATATAAGCGGTGCATGTTATCGCTGTGCATCCCAGCTTAAGGTTTGCATGAATCAATTCAGTGCGCACCAAAATGGAGTAATGCACCAAAATGCCACAGACAAAAGCACCATTATGGTGCACACGCGAATCCAATTAAGTGCAACAAAGATTTTAAACCATTTTAATCAGTAAGTTAAATTATTGGCATGGATATCGCTTTATAGCTCGTAAGTTTGGCTCAAGATAAATCACTTGAGTTAAAAGATTATAAAAGGGGCATCCCTTTACCCTACCGGAGGCTTGAGAATGTCAGTTGAATCAGTTTTAAAGCAACTTGAAGAATTAGAAGTTAAGTTCGTTGATTTACGTTTTACCGACACTAAAGGTAAAGAGCAGCACGTATCTATTCCTTCTCATCAGGTAGATGCTGATTTCTTCGAAGACGGCAAAATGTTTGACGGTTCTTCTATCGCAGGTTGGAAGGGCATTAACGAATCAGACATGGTACTGATGCCAGATCCAACGACATTCGTACTGGATCCTTTCACCGAAGAAACCACAGCGCTGATCCGTTGTGACATTCTTGAACCCGGTACTATGACAGGTTACGACCGTGACCCACGCTCAATTGCTAAAAAAGCAGAAGCTTACCTGATCTCTACTGGTATCGCTGATACTGTATTGATTGGACCAGAACCAGAATTCTTCCTATTTGACGATGTCCGTTTCGGTACTGACATGTCAGGTTGTTTCGTTAAGATCGACGCTAAAGAAGCGGCTTGGAACTCAGGCACTAGCTACGAAGGCGGCAACACAGGTCACCGTCCATTTGTTAAAGGCGGTTACTTCCCAGTTGCACCGGTTGACTCATCACAAGACCTACGTAGCGCTATGTGTTTAGTGTTAGAAGAAATGGGCCAAGTGGTTGAAGCGCATCACCACGAAGTGGCGACTGCAGGTCAAAACGAAATCGCCACTCGCTTCAACACCTTGACTAAGAAAGCGGATGAAATCCAAATTCTGAAGTACGTAGTGCACAACATGGCACACGCTTACGGTAAGACGGCGACTTTCATGCCTAAACCCATCGTTGGTGACAACGGTAGCGGCATGCACGTTCACCAATCTCTGGCGAAAGACGGTGTTAACTTGTTCGCTGGCGACAAATACGCAGGTTTAAGTGAAACGGCGCTGTACTACATTGGTGGT
This sequence comes from Shewanella sp. SW32, assembly GCF_025653365.1. Lineage (NCBI taxonomy): Bacteria > Pseudomonadati > Pseudomonadota > Gammaproteobacteria > Alteromonadales > Shewanellaceae > Shewanella > Shewanella sp. SW32. Next base: position 46,983 of record NZ_JAKKSJ010000014.1, read on the forward strand.
ATCATCAAGCACGCTCGCGCGCTGAACGCTTTCACTAACCCAAGCACTAACTCTTACAAGCGTTTAGTGCCACACTTTGAAGCACCTGTTATGTTGGCCTACTCTGCCCGTAACCGCTCTGCATCAATCCGTATTCCAGTGGTACCAAGCCCTAAAGGCCGTCGTATCGAAGCACGTTTCCCAGATCCACATGCAAACCCATACTTAGGTTTCGCAGCGCTGCTAATGGCAGGCCTTGACGGTATCCAAAACAAGATCCACCCAGGTGAAGCGATGGACAAAGATCTGTACGATCTGCCTCCAGAAGAAGCGGCTGAAATCCCACAAGTGGCAACGTCATTAGAAAACGCCCTTGAAAATCTGCAAGCTGACCATGAGTTCCTGACTAAAGGCGGCGTGTTCAGTGAAGATTTCATCCAATCTTATATCGTACTGAAAACAGCAGAAGCTGAGCGCGTAGCACGTACAACTCACCCACTTGAGTTTGAAATGTACTACAGCCTGTAATGGCTATCGCTATACAACCGGCTCGCTTTATGTAATTGATACAGAAAATATAAAAGCCTCGATAGCAACGCTATCGGGGCTTTTTGTATTTTGAAGGTATATACAACTTTTATTCTGATTCAATCATCGCGTTGTTCTCTAAATAGGCATCATCGTCAACCACTCTTTTATCATTCAGAGAAGGCACGCCAGACACCGCGGCAACAGCAACAATAGAGATAGATGGTTAAAAACCGATCTAAACTAAACATGGATGCAGCAGAAAAACCACCTATATAGTCGGAAGTTAACTACCGCGCCATTATTGTTAAGTGTCCACGCTTTATTCAACTAGGCTGGTTATTGTCAGGGGCAAAATCTACCAGTTGGGCAGGTTCGCCTGACTCAAATGACGCAAATGGTACACCATCTAACACGCGCTCATTTTTAAATACACGGATTTCAGAATCAGGTAACTGCGTCATCAGTAATGACAAGATAGTGTGCATCTTATCCAATGGGCAATGAAGACGAATGCTTGCGCGTAAGCCCATTGTTCGTACATCCGATTGGCAGGCAATAAATGGACGATTCCGCGTTACCTTAATCAAATGACGATGCCCATTTTTTATAGGGCTCTCATAAGTTGTCTCTACATTTTTAAAACCGGTGAAGAAAAATGCCATCACGGCAAAACCACCCGCGCCGACCAAGGCGACCGGGCCTAACAACGCCACGCCAACGATGCAAACCACTACCCCAAACCAAGCCAGCCCCCGCACTACCGCGTAGGCGGCATCCGGAATAACGTCATGATAGGTGGTAACCAACCCCTCGGTGGTGAGCCGATAATGGTACTGTTTGTCTGCAAACCAGAGGTAGCGGATAAATGGCGCAAAAATCAGTGCCATGAAAAAAAAACCATACCATTGGTCAGACTCATACCAATGCGCCACCAAGCCAATCAGCACCATTATCACGCAGGGAATAATGACAACGAGCCACCCCATGCCATACACGGTCGCTACCTTAATATCCCACTCATAGAGGGTCGGTGCCTCGCGTACCCGCTGCTGACGTAGCTTATTGAGCCGGTCTTGCTCCTCTTGGGGTAATTGCAGGAACTCACTGCGCGGCAGGTCTTCATACCGGCTGTCGTCCAACGGTTGTGTCTCTTGCTCTGTCGACGCCGACTGCTGCGGCGCTGCTTTATTGTTCATCCTGTTACCTCTCGGTAGACTCTACTTGTAGCGTGGCCATCGCCAGGCAGTAAATCCAGTCATCCATTTTAAATCAGCAACATAATATGCTCTCGGCCTACCCTCAAGCGAATATTTACTGAAACAGTTTTAAGGAAAGTAATAAAAGTAGCTAGATGGCCAGCGAGGGAAGTGGAGACTGATTTTAAAGAGTATGTTCAAAACTCATCTGAGTTCTGCGAGGACACGGCATACAAACCTCCATGATTAATACCAATCCAAAACTATAGTCGCCGTTAACAACTAGGTTATTGAGGTTGGTTGTATCTCGTTTCTGTTGATGAATAATTGACAGATATAATCATATAGTTAGAATGCCAAGCTGTTGAAACAGAACAGGTTGGCGTCAAATGAAACCTGATCTGGTTCCTTATCACTAACGCTCTCAGTTGATCAAGTGAGTAGATCATACCGAAGCAATGCAGTTTTTCACATATAAACAATGGAGTGGTTATGCGTTGGTTGACTTGGTTGGTCGTGTGCTGTTCTCTCACGGGATGTGCAACGATAACGTCGAGGATGGGAGAAGATTCAACTTGGGGTCACTCTTTCTCAAGTGTGCAAACGGCTGTTGATAATGGCGAGGAGTGTATGATTATCTCCGCGTTGGCGGCCCCGCCCTTGCTGCTCTTTACCATCCCGCTGACACTCGTTGATATGAGCAGTGCGTTGATCATCGATACTGTTATGCTACCTGCAGATTTAGCGATCACGCCCAGCGATCCCAAGCTCCACACCCCGCGACCTATGGTCTGCCGCTATGACTATAAGATTTAAGCATGATCGCACCCAATAAATAACCTCAAGTTGCCCGTGTGACGGTGAGTTAACGCCGGCATACGGGAACGACCATGTCGCGGTTTACCTCCCAGAGTGTTGTGCCTTGTTAGTTGTAATTACGTAGTACAACCTAGCCTAGCAAGCCATTTTAAATCATTTAAGTTAGCGATTTGCTTTAATCACATCTAGTAACAGCTTGATATCGGCCATATTGTTATAAATATGCGGAGAAATCCGGATCCCCATACTGCGGGCGTCAACACTAATATTCGCGTTCGCCAATGCCGTCATCATTTGATGCTGCTGTTTACCGAACTGCAGAATAAGCGTGCCGCTGCGCTTTTCAGTATCCCGCGGCGACACAAACTCATGGTCGAGCTCTTGTGCCACAGCATCAATCAATTGCTGATTGTATTTACGCAGCAACGGAGTACCTAAACCAGCAAGATAATGAATGCTATGGGTGGCAATGGCATAAGGCGCGATTGATGGTGTCCCTCCCCAAAAGCGCAGTGCGGAATGCTGGTAACGAAAATCATGGATATCAAATTCGAACGGATTCTCGTGGCTAAACCAACCCACATCTTTAGGCTGACAACTCTCCAATATGGCGGGATTAACCCAAAGATAGGCAGCACCAGGGCCGCCGCAGAGCCATTTCACACTCGAACCGATTAAAAAATCGGGTTGTAGGCGCGCGAGATCCAGCGGAATAATCCCCGCCGATTGCGCTACATCCACTAAGCTCAAACAACCTCGCTCACGGGCTATGGTGAAAATATTAGCTAATGGCGCCTGCTGCCCCGTATTCGAGTAAGCATGACTAACAAACACCAGGTCCACATCACGGCTGATATGCGCATCCCACACATTAGGGTCGGTGATATCGAGCCCTTTAGGAATAAAACGTACTTCGCAACTGGCAGGCAGCGCTTTTTTAAGGGCAAAACCCATGCTGGGGAAATCAATCTCACTCATTAACACAACGGCGTGTTCGCGGTTCAATCTGTCGAGGGACATGACAATTTTAGTCAGCGCACTGGAAAGATTGACCTGAGGGCAAAAATCCTTTTGGTGGCCGTTAAATAGTTTAGATAAAGCAAAGGTAAAATCATCAATCACACCCAGCCACTGGCCCCAAGGTTCACGCCCCGACTCCTGCCAAGGCGCAAAAAAGGCTTCTTTAAAGACCTGCTCGGTCGATTTTAATGGCCGGCCAACGGAATGGTTTAATAGATATCCTGGACCTGCTAGGTAAAAGTCCTTTTTAAAATCTTCAAACATAGTGTTATCTCAAACTCTCTTTTAGTTTTTTAATATCACAATAACGAGTCCTAATATCGCTGCGCTGAGCGGCGGCGCGTCGGTCTCTGAGTCGCTCCAATGAGCCGAGTAGCACATGCAGTGGCGGACCACTCGCGGTAACTTTAGCTAAATGCTGCTGCTCCATACTTGTCGAAGGCTCAGCAATATATTTAGTTACTAACTCATTATGGTGCTGAATCGCAGTCTCGCCATGTAATTCGCAGACTTCGATAAAGAGTCGCAAGTTTTCTTGATACCAATCTTGGGTTGAGCAGTCTTTTGCCAACAAGAAGTCATCCATCAAATTCGGCCGACGCATGCACTCGCGCAATATCTGTTGATCCTCCGGCATCATGTATAAAAACTTGTCCACCAGCATTTGTGAATAGGAGACTTCGTTTGCAAAACAAAGACCTAGCGTTAAATCGATGACATTAATTCCAGCAAAATCACCTGCATTGGCGCCACGATAAATGACCGAGCCCACCCGATAAGGTTTGTAGTAAGGGCGAACACAGTAAAAGAAACGGTCCGTATCTAATCGATTAAATAATTGGGTATTCGACTCAATCACATCTTGCAAGGCCTGTTTAGCGACTCGCAGTAAATCGTGACTGATGGGATGGGAAATGCCCAAAGGCTGGATCTTTAATAGCGCATCGGCGGCGCGTTTATAGGCCAAAATGCCCTTAGTGTTGTAATCCACAAACAGCTTTTCGGCGCTCAGATCGGTAAAGCGCTTATAAATGCCATTGTGGGCACGATTGTGAGTGGTTAAATGTGCGGTGGCAAAGCGCGGCGTGACGCCTATTGAAGCGCCAATATGCATGGCGAGCGCAGAAGCCTCAGCTAATGGCGATGTCGTTTCCCGCGAGGGCTCGGTAATTTCATGGCGCCGACAGGCCGCCATATACAAGCCCACATTGCCGAGTAAATCGAAGGCACTGTCGAAACCTTCATCAGTATTCCCCTCATCGAGCAAGGTTTTAATAAACTCTCGCCCTTCGCTCTCCAGCGCCAACTTAGCTTCTGCGCCGATATCGAGCACATTGGCCCGATCTGTTTGTTGGTAGTAAAGCTGTTCTAGCTCGGAATTGAGTTCTACAAAGCGGCTGCGGATCCAATCATCAAAGGCTTCGGTATTAAAGGTGGCAGGTTTCACGGGCTTATCCTTGAGTATTGTTATCGTTCTTTTAAACGGAGTGAGCTCAAAGCGTTAGCCCAATCCGTAAAACTCGTAACCAGAATGCAACTTATCGCCACGTGTTTCTAGCGTTAGGTCAAATTTCCGAAAAAACTAATGCCATTTTTTATTTACACCATGCGCCAGCGCAATTTTTCAAACACTTTTACTCCGCAGAATGTTCCTGAAGACACTCATCACTCAACTAATAGCTAAGCGGTAGTTCCGCAGAGGTAAATCGGATGATTTTAATGGAATTTATAGTAGTGCTTAGCTGCCTACTGCTAGGTACCCGCTACGGCGGCATGGGACTAGGCCTCATCAGCGGTATTGGCTTATTTTTACTGATTTTTGTTTTCGGTTTAGCGCCGGGACAACCGCCAGTGCAAGTTATGCTAACCATACTTGCAGTCATTGGCTGTGCAGCCGTATTGCAAACCGCAGGTGGATTAGATGTGATGATGCAGTATGCCGAGCGCTTACTGCGCCGTCATCCACAATACATCACGATTCTAGCGCCGCTGACCACGTGGACGCTGACCTTCCTTTGCGGTACTGGCCATGTGGTTTACACCATGTTCCCGATTATTTCCGATATCGCGCTGAAGAAAAATATTCGCCCAGAGCGTCCAATGGCGGTGGCCTCTGTCGCTTCACAAATGGCGATTTGTGCTTCGCCCGTGTCGGTAGCTGTGGTGTCTATGGTGTCGATTCTGGCATCACAACAGGGTGTAGGCCGCGCTTACAATCTGCTCGAAATTTTAATGGTGTCAGTGCCAGCATCGCTTTGCGGTGTCATGGCCGCTGCACTTTGGAGTCTGCGTCGTGGTAAAGATTTAGATAAAGATGAAGAATTTCAAGAACGCATTAAAGATCCAGTCCAAAGAGCCTTTATCTATGACAAGAGCGAAACCCTGTTAAATCAAAAATATCCGAAGGAAGCTTACTGGGCAACGGGGATTTTCTTCACCGCTATCGCTGCTGTGGTACTGTTAGGTTCATTTAGTGAATTGCGTCCCGCCTTTGACGTTAAAGGTAAGTCGACCTTACTCTCGATGAACTTAGTTATCCAGATGATGATGTTAATTGCAGGTGCTTTTATCCTGATGACCTGTAAAGTCAAACCGACCAACATCTCTAATGGCCCCGTTTTTAAAGCGGGCATGGTAGCAATTTTCTCAGTATTTGGTGTGGCTTGGATGAGTGATACTTTCTTCATCAGCCATATGGATGTACTGCAGGAAAACCTGTCCCATGTAGTACAAAGCCAGCCTTGGACCTATGCCTTAGTGCTGTTTCTCATCTCTAAGCTTGTAAATAGCCAAGCGGCAGCACTCACTGCAATCGCACCTATGGGACTCGCCTTAGGGGTCGATCCAAAACTCTTAATCGCCTTCCTCCCTGCAAGCTACGGTTATTTCGTGCTACCAACCTATCCAAGTGATCTAGCCTGTATCGGCTTTGACCGTTCAGGTACGACTAAAATAGGTAAGTTCATTATTAACCACAGCTTTATCATTCCAGGCTTTATCGGTGTAGCGACAGCATCGGCTGTCGGTTATCTACTCGCAACCGCTTTACTCTAACCTCCACAAATAACAAAGGCCGCAGATGCGGCCTTTGTTTTAGATAACCTTAGATCACCCAAAAGTATTAACTTGTGCCAATATAAAACCCATACCCTAGACGCCCATATTCTTCAGAACATAAAATACGCAGCCCGAAAGTGAGATAAGTATCTTACTCAACAACTCTTTTTAGCTTGCCGTACTAAAGATGATTAGACGCTTATCCATTCTATTAGCTTTTTTCGCGATACTGATGGGGCTCGTATACTGTGCCTACAGTCTGATAACTCGGATTAACTTTAATTCCCACCATCAAGTAGGAGAAGTCATCGACACTCTAAACGGGGTTAATATCTATTATAACGGAGGAGTTAATACCCATTCAGGACGCAACCTATCTATAGATGGTTATAACTTAGGTATTCAATATCAATGTGTTGAATTTGTTAAGCGCTATTTTTACCAACGCTACCAGCATAAAATGCCTGACGCTTTAGGCCATGCTAGAGACTTTTTTGATAACAAGTTAAGCGATGGCATGTGGAATGAAAAACGCGCTATGCGGCAATACACTAATGCGAGTCAGACCAAACCTATGCAGGATGATCTACTCGTGTTTTCTCCATGGATATTTAACCCCTATGGTCACGTTGCGATCATTGCCTCAGTTACCGATAGCAGTATTGAAATTGCTCAGCAAAATCCCGGCCCCTTTGGCCCATCACGCGAACGGTTGGCATTAATTCAACAAAACGGCCTCTGGTATATTGATGCGCCTCGAGTAAAAGGTTGGTTAAGATGGCAGGCCCCGGAAATCACGGCCTCCCCGATTGCAGAATCCGCAAATACGCCATTCCCCAGTAAGGTTCACTGAGAAATAACAATAATGTCAGTATTAACTTGGATTAAACAACGCCTTATGCGTAATAGTGATAGCCTCAAGCAATCTAGGCCACAAACTGAGTTACACACTGTTTTTCATCAAACCCAGATGCCCAATATCAGCTTGCCAATCATACAAACCTATCCACTCGTTGTACCTATGGACAGAGAAGATATTTTTGCTTATCAATTGCATTGCTTGCTGACTTACCAAGGGAAAGAGGCCTTAAACACTTTACTTAGCCAGGCAGGCTTTAACACATTGCCCGAGCAAACGGTCAACTTTAACGGTTTTATCGAACATCCAACCCAAGCGACCTGCGTATTACTGAACCAATATGACGATTTTGCGGGTGTGTGCATAACCTTAGTGACCAATGACAAACCCTTGCTAGAAGCATTAATCAGATTCAAATCCACCCCGCCCAATCCATGGGAAAGCTTTCCTAATATCGATCCCGATACCCTCGGCAGTCTTCAAGGTAATATCGACTTTTGGTGCAGCTATTTTTGGCGCCCCTATTGGCTATCGCTTTCAGAAGCCGAGCGCTTGCAATATCCTGAAAGTTGGCGGGAATTTAGCGATTTTCATTAAAACTTAAGGTACGCAAACACTTAATGCAGGATAAAAAATGAAATTGAAATATGTTGGATTAGCACTGACGTTACTGCTACTTGGTGGTTATCTGATCCCTGAGTCACCCGCGATCCCAGTAAAGGGTGCCAGCAGTAAAGATTGGAACAGCCAAACCTTTTGGTATGAACCTTGGGGTCCATCGGGCGTTCACAAGGGGATAGATATTTTCGCCGCCAAAAACACCGCAGTGATTGCGCCAACGCCTATGCTGATCTTGTATCGAGGTGACTTCTTCAAAGGAGGAAATGTAGTGGTTGGTTTAGGTCCGAAATGGCAAATTCATTACTTTGCCCATTTAGCCCAAATTGAATCAGCCACGGGATTGATTACCTACCAAGGTGACACTTTGGGCACTGTCGGCGATACGGGCAATGCACAAGGTAAACCGCCCCATTTGCACTATTCCATTTTGAGCTTATTGCCTAAACCTTGGCTGATGGATACTTCAACCCAAGGTTATAAAAAGGCCTTTTATCAAAACCCTATCGAGTATTTAACTGCACTATAGGCTTAACTACTTACTTTAATCAGCTTATTGGCAGTGCAATATCAAGCTGAGGTTCTGCGGTTTTTGATGGGGTTTCATGCTCAACTGCCGCAGTTAATGCTTCTCTCTCTGCCTTCGCAATATATTTAGGTCTATTGCTAGATTGCAGTTTGGCATTGGCCTTTTTTGCTTTGCTCTTCAAGGTTTGATTAATCTTCTTTTTACGGTTCATCAGAGTACCAATGCGAGATACGGTATAAAGGGGCGCGATTATAGCCTTCCATCAACACGCCAGACAATCGAAAGCACTAAGGCAAACGCGTAGCCCAATCAAATAATCAAACCTGCGACTAAAGCATAGGTCAGCCTAAATCAAAGACAAATGCCAAAAAAGGTAATGCTTTACCGACATGAACTCGCACTATATGCATGGCCTTTACAGTAAAACCTCTCGATACCGAGTGCTGTGTCGCAATTTATTCATACTGTCGTCAAATCATGCAATTTCCTGTATGGCGTGACTAGACAAGCTGTAATTCCTCCCCTAAAATCGCGAATAATAAAAATCGTTATCATTTGCAATACAATTTAATGGAATATTAACCTATGCCAAGGGAGCCGGTGTAACAAACTCATTCGCCCTTAGCAGGAAGTTATATGACATTCAAAACCTCGTTTGTTGCTTTAGCCGTATTGGCAGCGTTAACCCAATCCGCTGCGGCCCAAGATGCCACCGACAACAGTCCAAACAACAAAAATAAAGACATAGAAAAAATCACTGTCACCGCGAGTCGAATGGATAAATCTCCCAGCTCGATCCCCAATACTGTCACTATCATCGACCGCGCCCAATTAGAAGAACAGTTCCGCACCACTAAAGATTTATCGACTATTATCGGTAACTTAGCGCCTAGCTTTTCACCGAGCCGCCAGAAGATGAGTAACACAGGTGAAACCCTGCGTGGTCGTCCGCCATTGATTATGATCGACGGCGTGCCTCAATCGAACCCACTTCGCAGTGGTGGTAGAGAGGGACAAACTATAGATCCTGCCATGATTGAACGCATCGAAATCATTCACGGCGCCAATGCAATGCATGGTCTCGGTGCCCAAGGCGGCATCATCAACTACATCACTAAAAAGCCAACAGGCGACAGCGAACAGGTTGCGAGTTTCGATGTCACTGTGCCTGATTCAATGAAATCCAATGGCTTAAGCTTTGGTGCTAGCTATGCGTTTTCTGGCGAGTCAGAATTTATCGACATGATAGGTTCGGTTAGCTACCGCAATAATGGCGTCTATTACGATGCCAATCATAACGTAGTGGGTGTCGACACGACTCAAGGCGAGTCGATGGATAGTCAGAGTAAAGACTTCTTCATCAAGCTTGGTCATAACTTCGATGAGTCACGCCTTGAATTAATGGTTAACCATTACAATGCAGACAACAATGGCGATTGGATGCCCGTTGCAGGTGACAAGCCCAATGGTGTACCCACAGGTGCAGTTAAAGAAACTCAGCCATGGGAAGCCGCCAACAACCAAGTGACCACCACAAGTTTGACTTACACCCACGCCAATATTGGTGGCCAGCAACTTAGCCTGCAACTCTTTAATCAAGATTTTAAAGCAGTTTATGGCGGTGGCTGTTTCGATAGCTTCTACGATCCATCCTTCGAAGGCAGCGATCAAGTCATCCAATGCGGTGTTGGCAGTAAAGGTGAAAGCTTGTACTACGAGCAATCGCGTAACTCTTCGGTTAAATGGGGTTTAAAAAGCGCCTTGATCGCTAAGGATATTGCCGGCTCAGGAATTGATGTAGCCTACGGTGTCGACCTTTTCCGCGACACCACTGAGCAAGACTTAGTAAAAACTGGCTTTTCATGGGTTCCCGAAAGTACCTATGACAACGTTGCGCCATACTTGCAGTTAGATTATGACTTAATTGAAAATTTAACCTTATCGACCGGTGTTCGTTACGAACATGCCGAGTTAAGTGTCGATGACTACAAAACCCTGTGGGGTGCAGGCAATAAGCAAATTGCGGGCGGTTCAGCCACCTTCGATGAAACCTTATTTAACGTCGGTATCTCTTATAAAATCACTCCTGACATTCGCGTTTATACCAGCTATAACCAAGGTTTTGGCATGCCGGATATCGGCCGAATTCTGCGTGATGGTAAAAGCTTCCCCGGCGACAATCCCAGCATAGATGGCTCACTGGCGCTCACACCGATAGTCACAGATAACGTTGAAGTCGGCGCCGATTACCAAGGTAAATACTTAAGCGCTAAGCTAGCTTACTATCGTTCCGCCACTGATTTTGGTTCACGTTTGGCCTTAAATAGTGATGGTTTCTACGACGTGAAGCGCGAAAAGAGTGTGATCGATGGTATTGAAGCCAATGTCACCGCCTACATTACCAGCAATGATGATCTCGGCATGAATATCGCCTTCCAGCAGGGGGAATACGATTCAAATGGTGATAGCCAAGTCGATACCGATCTCGATGGTGCAAATATTTCGCCAAATCGTATCAACCTGTTCTGGACCCATAGCTTCGATAATGAAATGTCGACCCGCGTTCAAGCCAATTACTACATGGACCGCGATTTTAAAAACGCGGCGGGCAACAAGTATGCGGAATTTGATGGCTACACGACAGTCGATGCTTCCTTCTCAATGCCGCTTTACACTGGCACCCTGAGCCTAGGTTTGCAAAATCTATTTAATAAAGATTATTTCAATTATTACTCACAAACCATGGGTACAAATGATCGTTATTTCAAAGGAATGGGGCGTACTGCAACAATAGGCTATACCTTACCTTTCTAAGTGAAAGGCCCATTTTGAAACATAAAAAAGCGCAATTACATTGCGCTTTTTTATTGTGTGGAAGAAAGCAAATTATGCCTTGGTCACGACCCAGAGTGCGTGTAATAAACCAGGGAACCAGAACAGTAAACATAACACGATGTTTATTAGCAGATCTTTACCCGCTCCCGCCTTCAAAAATACAGCAACTGGGGGCAATAAAATCGCAATAATGACTAAAAGTAGTTTATTTGTATCCATAACAGAACATCCTCAAAACGGAGATTGTAGGCAAATCAACAAGATCTAACTTCGCAGGAAGACTCAGAATTTGCAATTCTTTTAGTTTGCAAGGCGTAAATAATCCCAGTAGCAGCCTAAATGAAGGCCCTTACCATTCCCTAAAATGAAAAAGGATATTCAACCCATTATCCGTCCAGAGTAGACTAAGATATCCAGCAAACTCCAACCGAAAATCCCTAAAAGCATCTATAGTTAAAGAAAAATATGAAGTAAAAGAATGATATTTGATCCCCAAGCCTTATTACTCATCAAGTTTATTTGCCTGCTTACTAGCACGGCTGCCGTCGCATGGGGACTCATTGCACAACCTTTAAAAATTGCCACTCAAGCCAGTATGCGCTTTTCTCTGGCGAACTTGTTCGTCCTCCTTGGCATCATACTCAACAGCCAACGCACCGAAGCCTCCAGTTACTTTTTTTGGTTCTGCTCGGATATGGCGATTTTATTTGGCTTCATTCTAGCGCGTTGGGGAACAAAGGCGCTTTTTAGACTCAAGCCCAGCGTAAAATCGGATCTTATTCTTTTAGCACTCACCGCTGGTGTGATGCTCTTGGTTCCACCTAATTTCAGCTCCGAACGCATTTTGGCCATCGTATTCTCAGCCTGCGCCGCGCTCATTTTCGCCATGTTAACTCGAGATAACTATCTTGCCATCAAACGCGATACGGGAAATCGAGTTGCCATCGCTATGGTCATGCCTTTAGTCGCCATGGTGGGTATTTTTATCATTCGTATCTTTATCGCCCTGCTTTCTCCCGAAGAAAGTCCGATGTTTATCGCCATGCACACGCAAGAAGCCATACCTGTGCTTTGGTTCTATGTCTTTCTGGCCCTATTGATCAATATCGTGATGATAGGTAATGCCATGACTCGGCTTGTCAGTAAAATCCGCATGTTAGCGGAGCGGGACCAACTCACAGGCCTGTGGAATCGCCGTGCTATGCATAAGTTTTTAAACAATATCCATCAACGCTGGCTGCGGGATAAAGTACCTTACAGTATGATTTTATTGGATCTTGATCATTTTAAAGATATCAACGATCAATATGGGCACGATGCGGGCGATCTCGCCCTGTTGACGGCGGCGAGACTGTTTGGCTCGGTATTGCGAGAAAATGACGCCCTATGTCGTCACGGTGGAGAGGAGTTTCTGGTGATTTTACCCGCGACTGATGCACCCGCGGCCAGAGTCGTCGCCGAGAAATTGCATCAAGTACTTAAGGACAATTCATTTATCTGGCAAGGTGTTACGATTAAAATCCATGCCAGTTTAGGTTACGCCACGATTTATCAAGGATGCCAACCTGACAAACTACTCATTCAAGCAGACCAAGCTATGTACCGCGCAAAATCTGAGGGCCGAGACCGTATTTGCCAAGCTTGCTAGGCTTTTGCAACATAACGCTGCAAAGATTAATCTCCTTTCGCCGGCCAAGCCAAAGTATCGGGCTCACGCCATGCAACTAGCGCCTCAGTGACACCTTCAGCACCAAAATGCTCACCTTGAGTCGGCAAATCCCGATAAGCGTAATCATGCCAACCTGTCACGTCATCACCATAGCGAAAATGCAGACAATAGGCATGCAGATAACACCGATCCGCGGCCTCTCCGCCATATAAATCATCCCCTAAAATGGGTACACCTAAGCTCGCCAAGGCAACTCTTAATTGATGGGTTTTACCTGAGTGGGGTTTAAGCAAATATAAACGCAATCCCTCGCCAACACTCAAGGAGAAAAACTGCGTAATCGCTGGATTCTCTTTAGTCCGCAGTAACTTAAACATGCTACGACGCGACTTTGCCATGTCACCAATCACCCAGCCTTGCTTCTTCTTCGGCTTGCCTTTCGCGAGGGCGAGGTAATATTTCTGCACTTTATGGGCGGTAAACAGCTCAGTAAATTGCTTGGCGGCGACCGCACTCTTAGCCAGAATCAACAGACCGGACGTGGGTGTATCGAGGCGATGAACAGCAAAAAGCTTAATCCCTAAATCTTGCTCAGCCTGCGCCACCACGCCTGCAGTCCCATCCTGACTGTGGAAATGCACTTTGGCTGATTTGGAAATAACAATAAAATCAGCCTTATCGGCTATGATTCGATACATGGAGTACTCGGCGTTGTAATGCGGATCATCGGCTTAAAACTGAATAGTGACGACTAAGCCAGGATGATTATCCGTGAGATTAATTTTGGCATTGTGCCGTGAGAGAATCGCTTTGACCATAGATAATCCTAAACCAGTACCCTGTAAATGCCGGCTAGGGTCGAGGCGCACTAAACGTTCGAACACTCTTTCTTTACTCTCGTCTGGAATACCAGGGCCATTATCGCGGATCTGAATTTGTGGGCCTGACTGAATAATCTCAATCCGCGCACCTTGGCCAGAATACTTCATCGCATTATCGACAAGATTATATAAGGCTTGGAATAATAAGTATTTGTCCCCAAAAACCTTATGGTCAGCCAGCAGCGATAAACTCAAGGTTTGCTCGTTAGATTCAGCCACAGCATCGGCCATATCCAATAAGTCAGTACACAGTTGCGCTAGGCTTAGCTCCTGCAAATCGAGTGTCTGCTGACCTTCTTCGATACGCGTGAGCGATAACATGGCATCAAACGTCGCTAAACAATGATCGAGCTCCTCGGTCAAAATGGCGCAACCTTCGCTAATCTCATTGCTCGGCTTACTCGCCAACTCTTCAATACCAATACGGATATGTGACAGTGGAGTACGTAAATCATGGGCAATATTATCGGTCGCACCACGCACTGCCATCAGGTTATTTTCAAGAATATCCAGCACATTATTAAACTGCAGCGCCAACATATCGAACTCATCCTGACGCCAACTCAAGGGTAAGCGGGTGTCATAATGACCGCGTTCAATCTGTTCACTCAAGCGGTTGTATTGCACTAATCGACGTAAAATCGCCTTAGAAAACAGATAGCCGAGCGCTAAAGTCAACACTACGGTAAGCATGACAGCCGTCGCGGCGGCACTGATAAACTTATCAATTAACGTCGCTAAGTTATCGGTACGGGTCGCAATCAACACTGGGCCGTAGCGGGTCATCACCAGACCGCCGGTAAGAATATGCAGCTTATCTGGACCACCGGTTAAGATAGGAAAATCCCGCGTTTGCGGCAGCATGGGCATGCCTTCGGGCATAAAACTCAAGGCACCGACCATATCGTAGCTATTACGCCAAGCGATCAGGGCCGTTTGTGGATCGGCGGCGCGGATTTGAGCGGCAAAACTACGGCGATCAACCGTTAGGGCAAGTTGCTGATAACGTTGGGTCTCTGACTCTAAATATTGAGTCACTTGATACTGCTGCTCAATAATCAACTGTCGATAAAGGGCAAATAGCAACGCCCCGATGATCACTATCACTAAGGTCGAAAAAACGATTGTGATGCGCCAGGCGCTGCTTTGGTAAGGCTTAATGCCTTTGTCGTAAGCGATAACCCGCTCCCCTCACGGTTTCGATAAGCTCGCCATGGCCTAACTCTTCAAATTTACGGCGTAATTTTGCGATATGCACATCGATGACGTTCGTGCGCGGATCGAAGTGATAATCCCACACTGCTTCGAACAATAAGGTGCGGCTAATAACTTGATTAGCATGTTCCATCAGATACTTAAGTAACTGGAACTCTTTCGGCTGTAGCATCAACTCCTGCCCGTCTAAAGTGACATTACGGGTCAGTAACTCCATCTTCAAACCACCAACAACGAGATCAGTTGTCACAGGCACAGATTGCCCACGGTGCATCAGTTTTTCAGCGCGAACTAATAACTCGGAGAAAGCAAACGGCTTAGTCATATAGTCGTCGCCGCCCGCGCGCAGGCCTTTCACTCGCTCATCAACGTGCGCTAAAGCGGATAAAATCAGCACTGGGGTTTGATTGCCCGTTGCCCTTAAGGCGGCCAATAATTTTAAGCCATCGAGCTGGGGTAACATGCGGTCGAGGATCACGAGATCGTACTGACTACTCGTCGCAAGTGACAGGCCTTGATGGCCATCGCTCGCTGTTTCGATATTGTGGCCCTGCTCAAGAAATCCTTTGACGATGTAATCAATCGTCGTCGCATCATCTTCAACTAAAAGTATTTTCATCTGTATGTTGCGCTCCTCAATCTTAAGCACTCGTGTGAGCACTCGATTGACTTAGATATTTCAATCCCACTTGAGTAAAGGTAACGGGCGTAAATTTTCGACATCAAAAGCCAATTTAAACTTACCCGTATCATCGAGCAGCTTAAGTTCTAAGTAACTGATACCTAAGTCGTGGTCTAACTTTGCTTCAGTTAAGAAGGCTTTATGATCTTTAGTGGCCTTAACGATTAGACCTGAAAAGGTTTGATCTTTTGCCGCGATCATACGCGTTGCCTCAACCTCACCCAGATCATCGGCGCTTACTTTACTCGCCTTTTGTTTCAGTAACTTACCATCACGGGCACGATATTCAAACCGCGTTATAGAGTTTGCTAAAGGATTAATCAACTCAAATTGATAGACTAATTCACCCTCTTGCTCTTCCATATGAAATTCGGCAATCACACCGGAGAACCCTTTTTCAATCTGCTGCATAACGCTCAACGGCGGTACATAGTCTCCACCCGCAAACATCGAATACATGCTCTGAGCCGCCGTTGCGACACCAGATACCAACATGAATCCTAGCAACCATAGTCTCATGGCCCCTCCATATAAATCAGCTAAGTTTGTATCTTATGAGACAATCAGTTAGAAGTCGATGGACCTATTGCGCCTGTATGCAATTCCAAGCTAATCCCTCACAATTTACCACTGGATATAGAATCACACTGTGTCAGCGTTAACTCAGGTTCGGCCATCAATTGATCTGAAATCCAACGTCAACAGAACCTAAATCGCTGATAAGCCAAACACGAAATCATTTTGTGGCTAATGTGTTAAGTCTACCTAATACCAGCTTAAACACCGATGGAAACAAGATTAAGCTTTGATCATCTGAGGATTTTTAAACATGACATTTTCAGTGATAACCCTCAATTTCGCCATTTAGAATCAAGAGGATTGAATTTTAGCGGTTATTTTAGTCTATCTGTGTCATTAAAAAGTGGGATTGGCAAATAAATCGCCCTCGACTAAAGTCAGATAACTTAGTGTCAGGTAACGGTATTTTTAAATCGGAGCGCAAATGAAACCAGTCATACGATGGATAAGCTTAAGCTTGTTATTAATAGCAGCATTAAGCGCTTATGCCTATGGCAGCGCCACCAGTGCATTGGTGTTCATCATCTTAGGCATGCTATTGGAAGGGACATTTTGGATTGGATTACTCGGTAAGCGAAAAACGAAATAAACAGCCTCAGTTAATTTGCAACTAGTGCGTGATTCGTCCTAACTATCCCAGTGTGAAATCGGCGCAGGCATAGCATGGGCATACCCCTGTTGATAATCACATCCCAATAAGGTTGCCACATCAATGTGCGTCAAAGTCTCCACACCTTCACAAACAACCTGCATTCCTAATCGCTGTAAATACTCAACTAAGCTCGTCAACATACGCATTGAATGTGAAGAGCGACAAGCTTGCAGCAAAAGGGAACGGTCTAACTTGATGACATCATAGGGCAATACCATCATACGCAAGAAATTACATTCTTGGGTGCCAAAATCATCCAGTACTATGCTGGCTCCTCGTGCCCGTAACATTTCAATCAATTCATGCTGTTTATCATCTAATAAAGTGTGTTCTAACACTTCAAACCAAATTTTGATGCACAGCACTTTTGCTTGAAGCAACAGCATTTGTAATAAATTTTGGTAAGTCACACTGTATGGCATAGGATTTAAATTAATGGACAGTATGCCAACGCCTTGATCGGCTAATCGAGGTAAGTCTTTGATAATCGACCTCAACATCCATATATCAATATGCAAAGAAGCATTTTTATCTAACAATAAAAAATCAATACCTGTATATGCATGACACTTGGCATCCCAACGGCGTGCAAGTGCTTCATATCCTATAACGGTTTTATCAACCCCGATAATAGGCTGATAAAAAGGCATAACCACATCAGACATAATGCAGCTTGCAATATCTTCACTCACTTTTTTACGCTTAACTGACAGCATAGATACCTACAGAATATTAATATATCTGACTCATTTTAACTAAATTGGCACTCGCTTCTATCAGATAAATCCTAAAAACAAAAAATCACTGCACTTTATTATAGGACTATTCCTATTAACGCATAAAAATCACCCATATAAAATACAGCTAAAATGTTGTTCCAATCTAACAGCAACATCAACCAAAAATGAAATCAAGACAACTCAATACAAGGTAACTCAATAATAATGCGATTATATTTAGCGCTTTTTGGTATTATTTTTTATAGCTCTCAAGTTTATGCTGCGGCAGAAATAAGCATAGGAACCTTATTTGACTATATGCCTAGCAATAAAACCACTTATTTGAAAAAAATAATGAACATGGGCGATTCAACCGCATTTATTAAAATATCGATTAACGAAATAAAATATGATGAACATGGCCTGCCCTATGAAGTGCCTGAACAAGACGCAGAAAACCGCGCCTTGATAGCAAGCCCGTCTCGCTTAATTATCCCAGCCAAGGGAGTACAAGCAACGAGATTGTTATTCTTAGATAAAAAAGACACAGAACGTTACTTTAGAGTTCGCTTTGTACCAGTGCAGCCAAAAAACAATGATGGATTTGATGAGCAAAAAACTGAACAAACGCGTGAAAAACTCACTGCCGGAATACAAATACTAACAGGTTATGGGGCATTTTTATTTATCACCCCAGAAGAACCTAAATACTCAACTGAAATAACGGAAGACACAAATAGCGCAGAAATAAAAAATAACGGGAATACGACTATCATTTTAGATTTTTTTGAATCATGTAACAAAAAAACCAAAGAGTGTTCCACAGCGACCAAATTGCACATCTTACCCAGTTCAAAAAAACAACTGGTAAAAAATAGTAACGAAAGCTATCACTTTCAATTGATTGAAGGTGATAAAACCAAAAGCATAGTTATTGGTAACTAATGCATCCTAAAGGAGACTGTAATGAAAATATGGAAAGCGGCCCCAATAACCTTATTAGTGGCCATGAACTCATTTGCGGCTGAAAAGATTGAACATCAAGTCACTGTGATTGCACAAATTCCGTCAGAGAACTTTTTTGTGCAACCAACAGGCAATGATAACTGGATCAACAGCCAGCAAAAGTTAGCATATAACGCCCATACAAAAAAGCTAGATCAATTAAATAAGCAACTAGAAGTTAAAAGTACTATTGGTGCTATTACGGGTTACTTATCAAACCCAGCCATTATCGCCAGTGGCAATGATAATATTGCACTAACAGTTAAAGTGGGCGGTATTGAACTGAAGACATCTGCGACTGAATTAGTCGATGTCGACAATGCTAAAACGGGTAAAACCCTTGCACTAGAGATCATTCCTACTGCGCCAGCAAGCGGCTATGTAGCAGGTAACTACCAAGGCATGGTCAATATGATTTTCGAATCGGAAGCGCCAATTAAAAAACCATAGAGATTTATTAAGTTAAATTTCAAAAAAGCTCCCGCGAAGGGAGCTTTATTAATTTTCAAGTTAACGACTCATGCTTTTCATTTTTTCGATATGAGGCAACACACTTGTCATCTTTGATCCTGACGATTCTGACGATTCTGATCGCAACGCTAATCTTTAGCTCTTGCTCTTTGGCGAATAACACGCCATCGGACTCGCTCAAGCTGCTAAAACAATATCAAGACTTGCCTGATGGATTTTCTGAGCATTTTTTCAATGCCCCATTAACAGTAAGAATCACCATCGATAATAAATTTCTTGGCGAAGGTGAAATAGTGTTAGGACTCGATACCAGTGTACAACTATTAAAACTCATTGACGTGAGAGAAAGCGATCTTGACGAACGTCAGCAACAATTATGGGTAACACAATTAAACCAAAAACATAAGTTGGGTTTGTGCCCAAAAGGCTGTCAGGGCGGCATATTAGCGATTGAATATAATTTGGAGAACTCTCAATTATCTATTTTAACGGCCAATATCGAAAAGCAGCCATCAAGCTCGCACTACTATGCCTTGCCTGAACAGGGAAGCTACGGCGCGCTATTTCGACAACAACTCAATTGGAGTCAATCCAATGAGAGCGATTACGCAGGCCGTTATAATTTGCAAGCCCAAGCAAGTTTAGGCCAGTGGACCACACTGCTTGAAGGTGAAGTCACTCAAAATAATGAAGAGACACTCAACTCGACTATTCAACAGTTGTATACAGAACGTCAAAACGAAGGACACTTCTATCGACTCGGGTATTTCTCCCCTTATGCCCAAGGTTTAGTTCGTCAGCCCATCATTTATAGCGGCAGCTCACAAGCTGTGATGGGCGTGATGTTGGGTGACTCTAATCAGTTATTGGTCGATCAAGCCTATGCCAGTGCCACACCCATTTATGTCACTCCGAATCGTGCAGGTGTGGTAGAAATCTACCAAAATGGGCAATTGATCAACTCGCAACAGATTAACGCAGGCTTACAAGCCATTGATACTAAAGTATTACCATCTGGCATATATGAAGTTGAAATTCGGATTCTAGAAGATGGCCAAGTCACTGAACGTCGTCGAGAAATCATTAACAAACCCATTCAATGGCAAAACACTGAAGAACCCTTTCGGGTGAACTTGTTTGCTGGAGAAAAGTTACAAGAAATAACGAATTGGGATGATGAAAGCAGACGCGGACTCAGCACGGGGGTACTCGCAAACTACTTATTAACACCGGCGATCATCCTTGGCGCTGCGGCTCAATTTATGGATAAAGGTTGGCACTACAGCGTTTCGGCTGATTGGGACTGGAACCAACAACTGCGCTTTTTGGGTAATTGGGTGATGAATGAACAACAGGGCAGCGATTTTGATTTGCAAGCAGTTTATAGCTATAGACACGGCAGCTTTGTACTCAGCCATCAGCAACAACTCAGCCAATCGCAAAGCAGTGATATCACGAATTCTAATCCCCAAAAGACGAGTGCATCTCTGCAACATAACCTAGGGAGAGGTCACTCTGTTTCGGCCTATTTGTCACATCAATCTGAGCAAGGTCAAGGCATTGACTTAGGTTGGCAGTACAGCGGCAAACTCTGGGGACGCCAAATGAGCTGGAGTTTAAATGCGTTCGATCGTCCCAGCAGCATTAACACTTCAGGCCAGCGCGACCAAGGCGGAGCACTTTATTTCAGTATGAACTTAGGCGATCAAACGCGGCGAATGGGTGGTGGCTTAGGCAGCAGAACTTCACGTTCTGGCGGGCAAGAACAGCATGCCTATGTTGATTACCAACAGCAACTAAACTGGCGTGGCATTGAAACCATAGGGATGGGACTAAACACGGATAGCTATGGTGTTGGCGCAACCGCCAATAGCCGCTTTAGCAACAATATTGTTAGCGGGGATGCCTATGCACAGTCATCGTCCTATAACAGCGGCATCACCGGCGGTATCAACCTCGATAGTATGGTTGCACTAGGGCAACAGGGTGAACTCAGCATCTCAGGCCAAAGCCAAAACCACGATGCGGGCATGATAATCGATGTCATGGCTGATACCCCAGACATCATTTTACAAGCAGAAGATGAGCACGGTGGCAGTGTCACCTTAAAGCCTGGGCGCAACTTAGTGCCAGTGACCGCCTATCGCAGTGGTAGCGTACAACTCGCCATACAGGACTTTGATGACACACCTTCAGTCATCCAACCGAGCGTATTGCATTACCACCTCAATAAGGGAGGCGTCAGTTACCAACAAATCAGAGTCATGAAGACTGTTACTGTGATTGGCCGCTTAGTGAATCAACAGGGATTGCCGCTTAAAGGCGCGCTTATCGCCAACCATGCGGGACGCAGCTTGAGTGAGACCGATGGCTTTTTTGCCGTTGAAATGAGTGAACACCATCCGAGCTTACAAGTGGAGTATCAAGGTATACAAGAGTGCAACCTTGAACTCGATTTACACCGAGTTAAACGTGAACAGAATCTATTGCTATTAGGCAATATCACTTGTAATGCCCAAACATGGGCACAACAAACATTAACAGAGAACCTAGCCAAGTGAATTATCGTTACGCTTTATATACTTTGATGGGATATCTACTACTCAGCCCATTAACACAAGCCGCCACCATTCAGGTTACTGCTGAATATAAACCTGCGCCCTATGATATTAATGGCAGTAAGTTTATTAACACGACACCATGTTCAGTAGAATGGCAAGCGGAAGGATTCTGGTGTAACGGCACTGCCTCATTAGAAAAAGAGCAGGCTATAAATATACCAATAAAGATGACCTCACGACTCGTCAGCAATGATGATAAATTGGAACATGCCATTACCTATCAGAAATTTACCGGCGAAAAGACCGTAGAGTTAACTAAAACGGGAAGTGGCAACGTCCATAAAATGAAGTTTAAATTAACGCAAATTGGCGCAACTCAAATGCCAAATATTATAAGAGAAGCTGGCACAAACGGGACACTTTGGCTAGAGAAAACTGTGCAGGGAGATTGTAGTTTTAGACAAGAAACTTGGGCTAGCCCAAGTAGATTTGAATATTTCTATGATATAAAGAATGCTAACCAAAAATCAGGTGGGATTTGTTACAATAATATATTTAAAACTACATTCACCTCAAAACACATTACCATCCAAAGGATTTATATTGGCTATAAACTGCAACCTCCCGATCCTTTAAAAATGGAAAATGGCACCTATAAGGGCAGTTTAACGTTGAGCCTTGGACGCAATAAAGATCTCGACTTTGGTGATGCAACCTATTCAGACTCAAACGTAACCATAGAATTTAGTTTAAGGGTCACGCATCAACTTAAGGTTGAGTTCCCTGCTGGTAGCAATAAAGTGATATTACAACCACCCAAAGGCTGGGCACCATGGATGAATAGTGGAAAAGCCCCCCAAAACTTGAAGGCTGAATTACCGTTTAAGCTTTGGTTTAGCGCACCATTTGATGTTTCATTGAGTTATTGCCAATATCAAAACAATGGCCAGTGCCAACTTAAAAATATTAAAAACAGTCACAAAACAAATATTGAAATCAGCTATATCAATGGTGAAGGAACATCAATACTGCTATCAACATCAAAGTACAACTTTACAAATACAGATGGAACATATATTAATGTTGCAAGAAAGCTATTGTTTGAAATTAGCAAAACCAACTTAACTGAAATGATGAAATATCCAGGAAGCACTTACCAAGGGGATGTGACGATTATGTTCGAGGCTAAAATCCCTCCACTTTAACATTAAAACAATCCCTGTTGCTGTGCATAATGAAACAACTCACTGTCACTCTTTAAACCGAGTTTTTGCATCGCATTGGTTTTTTGTGTGCTAATGGTTTTTACACTGCGGTGTAAATAACTGGCAACTTGAGTCACTGACATACCATTTGCCAGTAAACGTACCACTTCTATTTCTTTCAGTGAAAGTTCAACTGGGATGGCATATTGATTAATACCTTGTTCATTTAATAATTCACGGACGGTTTCGCCAATGTAAACAGAGCCTAACAATACTTTTTTAACTGTTTTTTCTAATTCGGCAATGACTGATTTTTTTAATAATAAGCCTTGTATTCCAATCTGTAACAGCGCTTGTAATACACCTAAATTATGTACTTGAGTCAACACTATTATGGGTAAATTTGGATATTTTCGTCTTAGCTGTTTAATCATGGCCATACCATCGACATTGTCATCATTAGGCATACTAAAGTCTGTGATCAATAAGTCACATTCATGTTGTTCTAATGTACGCCATAATTCGGAAACATTATTTGCTTCAGCAACAATGTCACAACTTGGCTGCATTTCAGCCATTAAACTACGCACGCCAGTGAGTATAATAGGGTGATCGTCGGCAAGGATGATCTTAAAAGCCATATATAACTCCTCGTGATAATGTGAACTTATGGATGCCTTATCTATACTACTTGGCATCGGTGTTTTTTTCGAGACTTAATACACTTTGGTCATAGAGATGAGTGCGACTCAAAAATTGCGTTACCAACTTCTTTGCATCTTCAGTTGCTTATCCCTGCTATGCATGACTTTTATCACTCATGCCGAACAGCCCAAAACCACAACCATTAGAGTAGGCGTACTCGCCAATGGCTGGGGACCTTTTCAACAAATTAATGACCAGATAACAACGGGATTTAGTGTCGAACTCATACAACTGCTCACCAAAAATCTTAATTACCAAATAGACTGGAAGGTTTATCCCAATTGGATGAGCCTCTATTCTGCTGGCTGTAATGGGGAAGTCGATGTCTTGCTTGACGCTTTTCGTACCACAGAGCGCACTCAATGCCTTATGTTTAGCCGCTCATACTACACCTCCCCTACTGTTGTCGTTATTCGTTATGACAGCCGATTTTTTCGCGATGTGAGTGAATTTGGCCAAGCTCGGATCGCCGTTGAAAAAGGATTCTCGACGGAGAAATTAGTCAAACTGCATTATCCAACCGTAACAGAAGTAACATTTTCTAATACAGAACAAGCACTTTCCTCCATCATTGATAAAACGACCGATGCCTATATAGGTAATCTTCATGTTGCAAACCAATACATTAGTGCACACCCTGAACTTCTTATCGTTGCCCAAGCCCCCCTGATGATGGAAAACTTACATTTAGGGATCACGAAGAACAATAGCCTGCTTGTAACACAACTCGATAACGCCTTAATGGCTCTGAGTGTAGAAGAGCGCAATGCTCTCGAAGTGACTTGGCTAGGTATGGGTGATCTTCATTTTTTAGGCCACAGTAATTTTCTACTTAGACCCAATGAACGCGAATGGCTGGCAGGTTTACCTTCACTCAGAGTCGGATTTGTAAGTCATTGGATGCCATTCTCTTCGGTTAACAATAACGGCATCTTGGTTGGTTTAATTGCTGATTACCTTGAGCAATTTAGAGAAAAACTAGGGCTAGATTATGCGGCGCAAAAAACCAGAACGTGGGATGAAATTCAAAGCGCACTCGTTAACCATGAGATTGATCTCGCCATTATTCCCACGCGATTGAAAGCACAATATCCAGACTGGCACATGAGCGAAGTGTTTACGTCTTTCCCTATTGTTATAGCCACTGCCCGCAACAGTCCGCGAATCGCGGGGCTGTCAGAACTGAACTTTCAACGCGTGGTCATCACAGATAATCTACTGCTGCCAAACATTAAAAAAGCCTATCCGAATATCGATGTTGTAGTTTCAGCCAATCCCGACGAGGGCCTGACCTTAGTAGCAAAGGGCAAAGCAGCAGCTTACATAGGTAATTTGGCCGTTGTGACTATGCTTATCGACGACAAATTTGACGATGAATTACGAGTAGCGGCACCAACGCCTTATAAAGATGAACTCGCTGTTGCCGTTCGTGAACCTTATTGGCCACTTATCCCATTAATTAACCGTGTTTTCTCCAGTATGAGTGAGAAAGAAAAACAGCAGATCCGCAATACTTGGCTAGCCGTAAATTACAGCGAAGGCATCTCTTGGCACACCTTACTCAAAACACTACTGCCGATTGCGATAGGGTTACTACTTTTCATTGGCGGCTTAACCATAGCCTATTTAAAACTCAGGCAAGAAATCAATAAACGGCGCATCGTCGAAAATGCTCTAGCCATCGCAAAAGAAAACGCCGAGCAAGCCACTAAAAGAAAAGCTGAATTTCTCGCAGCCATGAGCCATGAGATCCGCACGCCCATGAATGGGCTCGTGGGTATGGCAGAGCAACTCAGCTTTACCCCTCTTGGTATAGAACAAAAACAAATGGTGCAAATCATTAGCAATGGTGCGGAAGAAATCCTCCAGATCATTAATAACATTCTCGATTTCTCTAAAATAGACATGGGAAAAATGCGTCTGGAATCAACACCAATACTATTGCGTGAAGTTCTCGATAGTACGCTTAATATGGTCATGAATGATTTACGCACTAAAGGCTTAAGCCTCTACTTACACGTTGACCAAG
Source organism: Shewanella sp. SW32 (assembly GCF_025653365.1). NCBI lineage: Bacteria > Pseudomonadati > Pseudomonadota > Gammaproteobacteria > Alteromonadales > Shewanellaceae > Shewanella > Shewanella sp. SW32. Next base: position 72,799 of record NZ_JAKKSJ010000014.1, read on the forward strand.
GCGTAGCAGCACGGGTAACAGGAGACAGCCTTCGCATAAAGCAAATCCTATTCAACTGGGTAAATAACGCCATTAAATTCACTGAACGCGGGTTTATTGAAGTCTCAGTCAAGCTTGAAGCCGAACAAGAAGGTCAACAATTACTGCTCATTGGCGTACAAGATACGGGTATCGGCATGAACACTGAGACTCAAGCGCGAATATTCAATATTTTTGAGCAAGCTGATGTCTCGACAACACGTAGCTATGGTGGTGCAGGTTTGGGCCTTGCTATTAGCCATACACTCGCCGAAATGATGGGCGGCGACATTATCCTGAATAGCGCCCCTCATTTAGGCACATTTATTGGTTTACGCATTCGCTTACCTGTAGTGGCTCAGAATGAATTTGATGAACAATTGCAGGGATTAAAAGCATATATCGCCATCGGCGATATAAAATTACGTCACACTTTATCTTGGCATTTAGCTTCATTAGGCATTGTATTAACAGAGAATAAAGCCAATGCAGACCTGTTGTTTACTGATAATGCTTCGGATGATCGGCAACACATACTCTGCACTCACTTTAATGAAGCACTGGGTTATAGATATCAAAATGAGCAATGTTTATTGAATGCTAACCCCTTAACATCACAGGCTGTGAAGGATGTGTGTTACATCAACATGGGGTGGATTGATACTATTGTCTCAACCCCGCAAAGGGATATTCAATTTAAGTTTAACTGGCCAGAATGCAAAATATTATTAGTTGAAGATCATCAACTTAATCAGATATTGGTGCAGCGACAGCTGAAACAGTTACGCCTAACATGTGATATTGCAGATAACGGTGCCCAAGCGCTCGCCCTCATGCAAAAGACTCAATATGACTTAGTGTTATGCGATTGCCGCATGCCAGTGATGGATGGCTACACTTTTTGCCAACAAGTGAGATCGCAGGAAATCGAGGGGCAACATATTCCCATCATCGCACTCACGGCCAACGTGCTAAATGAGCAAAAACAAAAGTGCATGGCAGTTGGGATGGATGACTTACTGGCAAAACCACTGCACTTAGATGAGCTGTATGAAATGCTTTTGAAATGGCTACCGTCTGCAAAACCAGCACTTATCGATATAAAAATATTAGAGGATGCCTTTGGTCGCGAAGAGACATTAAGCAAAATGTTATTAATGTTTAAAACTGAGCTCGAAATCTCACTTCAGGATATTCAACTTAAAGCACCTCAACTTGCGGATAAGATCCATAGATGTGCGGGAACTATCAGTATGTTAGGACTCACATCAATAGCAGAGCACGCTTGGATACTCGAAGAAAAAATGAGGCAACAGGGAAATAATAATGCTGAAGCGGAATTGGCTCAATTTCAAACAACAATAGCCCAATTGATAACTGAGCTAGACGCGATAATGCGAAATCGCACCTAAATGGTGGCAGGTTTACTCAAAGTTATCATGGTGGACTAAGCTATTCCAAAATATGAATTTGTTCGGATTTGAGTGCCACCGTAGTTTGCATCCCCTTAGTAAGAGCAAGCTTTTGGGCAAAATGCAGCGAGACTTCGGTGTTAAGTTGTAACGGGGTGCCAGTGACGTAGCAGATAAGCCGAACGGATTCGCCCATCACCAGCATAGCGTCGATCGTGACATCTAATTTATTAAAACTGCGGCATAAACGCCCTTTGGAAATCGAATTAAAACGAATACCTTGATTGGGGATAACCCAACGGACTCGACTTCCCACAGGGCGATCTTTGCCATAGTCGCAGGCAATTAACTGCTCGCCAAATTTAAGCCAAGTGAGATTTTTAGTGCAGTCTTGAAATACCACTTCACCATCAAAAATATTTCTTAGCCCCATCTGCCTAGCCACAGCTTCATTTCGTGGCCGCGATAACACCTCGAAAGGTGCACCTTGCTGTAGCATCTTGCCTTGGCTGATCAAAATCATCGAATCAGCCAGCAGTAAGGCTTCATTTAAGTCGTGGGTGACCATAATCACTGGGCAAAGTAACTGTTCTTTGAGGCGCGCAAGCTCAAGGTATAAACGCTCGCGAGTTTCCCTGTCCACCGCAGAAAAAGGCTCATCCAGCAACAAAACCGACGGTTCGCGGGCAAGCGCTCTGGCAAGCGCAACGCGCTGGCGTTGGCCGCCCGATAAATGCGCCGGTAATCTATCAGGTAATCCCTGTAGATTGACCCGTTCGAGCCAATCTTTCGCGCGCGGTATGCGCTCCAATTTGGGGATATGGTCAAGTCCAGCGACTACGTTTTCTAAGGCAGTGAGATTCGGAAATAAGCCAAAATGCTGCGGCATATAACCGATATGGCGTTGCTGCGGGCTTAAGGCGATACGCGCTTTATCATCAAACCAAGGCCGATCGCCAAAGTGGATTTGTCCCGTATCGGGATGATTTAACCCAGCGATCATCCGTAGCAGTGTGGTTTTTCCACCGCCAGACGGCCCGACCACAGCAAGTACTTCACCCGCTTTACAGCGGAAATCGGCGTTGAGTTTAATGTGTTTATGATTTTGGATCTGACACTGCAGATCAGCGATGATTTGCGCCACGCTGACCTCCTAAACGCCGCGATAGACTGGTTGTTAGTGCTAACGCCGTCACGGCAAACAGCAATAAGACTAATGACATAGTGCCAGCAGCATTAAAATCGAATGATTGCACACTGTCATAAATTGCAATCGAAATCGTCTTGGTCTCGCCAGCAATATTGCCGCCCATCATCAGCACAACGCCAAACTCCCCAAGCACATGGGAGAAGCACAGAACTAATGCCGTTAGCACACCCGGCCACACCATAGGCAATTCAATTTTAAGTAGAATTTTAAGTCGACTCATGCCGCAACAAGCCGCTGCGTCGCGAACATCATTCGGCACAGCTTCGAATGCGCGTTGTATCGGCTGCACAGCGAAGGGAATATTGACTAAAACGGAGGCGATAACCAGACCTGAAAAGTGAAACACCAGTTGCTGACCCATGACTTGCTCAATCCATTGTCCGAGCCAACTTTGACTGCCAAGCCCCACCAGCAAGTAATAACCAATCACAGTCGGCGGTAATACTAAGGGCACCATGATCAGCGCCTCGACCCAAGACTTGCCGACAAATTGACGATAGGCTAATGCCCGTCCAGCCAAAATAGCTAAAGGAATCAACACTAAAACTGTGATTCCACTCAGCTTGACCGATAACCAAAGTGCCTGCCAATCCATCATGGTTGCTCTGGCAATGAAAAACCATAATCGGCCAAAACACGACGGGCACTATCGGCTCTTAAATAATCGTAAAAATGCTGAGCTGTTTCACCCGCCTTGGCCATTAATGCCATACGCTGAAACAGTGGGCTATGCATTTTTGCTGGCACTATGGCGTAATCACTATGTTTGGCAAAAGTAGGAGACATAGCTAAAGAGAGCGCAATAATCCCGCCCTGGGTTGAACCACTAATCGCAAACTGCCCTGCTTGGGACACATTTTCCCCAAGGATCAATTTAGGTTGAATCGCATCCCACAACTGCACAAACTGCAATGCTTCTTTGGCCTTTTCGCCATAGGGAGCGTGATCAGGATTAGCAATAGCAAAACGGGTAATTTTTCCTGCAGCGAGTGCTTCGGCTAACCCCTTAAGTTCAGGATCAACGGACAAACGACCGGTTTTAGGTACAACAATAGCGAGTTGCCCTTGGGCATAAAGAACGCCAGCATCACGGGCAACGCCAGCACTGTGCAATTGCTGAATATATTTTTCATCCGCAGATAAAAATAATTCATAGGGCGCCCCATTTTGGATTTGAGTAGCAAAATTGCCCGATGACCCATAGGATATTTTTACTTTTAGCCCAGTTTCATTGGTAAATTTTTGGCTAATATCATCGAGGGCAAAACGTAAATCAGAGGCAGCGGCAATTGCGGGAATCGCTGTATTATCCGCCGCTCGACTGCTAGATGGCGCGACCGCCAAGCACCAGAGTAATGCAAAAACACAGGTATGAAAGAAACGGGTCAAACTCTGCATTGGGTCACCTTAGTGCAATATTCGCGCGGGTCTTAAACTGGCAAGCTGCGTTGCGACTACGAGTTATCTGTCACACGACTAGTCTTTGTGTTGCCATAACTTAGCCGCTTGTTCATCGGCATCTTTCGCTTCAACCCAACTTTTACCTTGCTCGCCCGCTTCTAATTTCCAGAATGGCGCTTTGGTTTTTAAAAAGTCGATTAAGAATTCACAGGCAGCAAAAGCGGCCTTGCGATGGGCGCTGGTTACGCCGATAAACACAATCTGCTCACCCAGAGCCATAGTACCGACACGGTGAATAACCGTCACTTTATTGAGCGGCCAGCGGCTACGCGCCTCGGCAACGATTTGTTCTAACACGGCTTCGGTCATACCCGGATAGTGCTCTAAGGTTAAATCTGTCACCACGGCACCATCGTTAAAATCACGCACTTTGCCGACAAAAGTGACTACGGCACCATCGCTATCATCTTGAGCTAGCTGGCGATATTCGTCAGAAACACTAAAATCGACCTCTTGCACTCGAACTGCAGGTAATAAACGCATATTAACCTCCTGTAACCGGTGGGAAAAAGGCGACTTCATCACCATCGTTTACAGGTGTATCCCATTGGCTAATGGTCTGATTTACCGCCACCAGCAATTTGTCAGAGGTTAATACTTTAGCCCATTTGTCGTCGGTTGCCGCCAGCGTTGCCCGTAATGCTTCGGCAGTTTGTGTCTGCTCGCTCGCCTCTAGGCTTAATTTAGCTGTGCCCAACAATTCTCGAACTTGAGCAAAAAACAACACGTTAATCATAGTCTTCTCTCGTTTTTGATCTGCTAAACCTTAAAATGTCCCGACTTGCCGCCACGCTTTTCCAACAGACGGACTTGGGAGATCACCATATCTTTTTGCACGGCCTTGCACATGTCATAGATAGTTAACGCCGCCACTGAAGCCGCAGTTAACGCTTCCATCTCTACGCCCGTTTTGCCGGATAACTTGCACAGGCTAGTAATACGCACGCGGTTATGTTCAGGTTGTGCCTCTAAATCGACTTCAACTTTCGTTAGCATCAGCGGATGGCAGAGAGGGATAAGATCTGAGGTTTTTTTCGCAGCTTGAATGCCCGCAATACGCGCGGTCGCAAACACATCACCCTTGTGGTGGCTACCACTCATGATCATCTCGAGTGTCGTGCTCGCCATCTCGATAAAAGCTTCTGCACGGGCTTCGCGCTCGGTAACGGCTTTTTCAGTTACATCGACCATATGGGCATTGCCATCGGCATTAATATGAGTAAATACATTGCTCATTGGAGCGATCCTTTAATTGAGGTCAAAACAGGGTACAAGGGAAATTGAGCTTATACTCGCGCTAAATTGGCTATGGCAACAGACCTAAAATCAGGTCTAGCCGCCAATAGAGGCAAGATGCTGAGTGACACCTGTGATGCCTTGATGCAAGTAATGGGTTTCTTTCTTCTGGGCTAATTGACCGTGCAGACGCTCAATTAATTCCGCTTGCTGGTTAGAATGCTGTAGCAGATCACGTAAATCGACACCGGATTCCGTAAAGAGGCACAAGTGCAATTTACCCTTAGCAGATACCCGTAAACGGTTACAGGTAGCACAAAAATTATTGGCATAGGGCATGATCAAGCCGATACGGCCCTGATAATCGCTGCGGCTGAAATTTTGGGCTGGACCATCGGAGGCACTTGGCGTATCTAATTGCCAACCATCTGCCAGTAACTGTGCTTTGATGTCGGCGCCCGCTAGGTGATGGGCTTCAAAATACTCACGACCAAGACCCGTTTCCATCAGCTCGATAAAACGCAGGTCGATTGGCGTGTGTTTAATCCAGTGTAAAAAACGTGACAAATCTTTATCGTTTAAGCCTTTAAGCAGTACGGCGTTGATTTTTACTCGCTCGAAACCTGCCGACAAGGCGGCATCAATCCCCCGCATCACTTCATCAAACTTATTTTCGCCGGTGATCTGGTAAAACATTTTGGGATCTAAACTATCCACGGACACATTGATACGACGCAAGCCAGCATCGAACCATTCTTTGGCATGCTTTTCGAGTCGATATCCATTAGTGGTCGTCGCAATAGTATGAATGCGCGGGTTATCAGCGACGACACGAATGATGTCGGTAAAGTCTTTACGCAGGGTAGGTTCACCGCCTGTAATGCGGATTTTTTGGGTGCCGACTTGGCTAAATGCGGAGACTAAGTTTTCTATCTCATTGAGAGATAAGAATTTTGGTTTACCTTCAGGATGATAACCATCAGGAAGGCAGTAACTGCATTTGAAGTTACAAACGTCAGTGACTGACATCCGTAAATAGTGAAATTTTCGACCAAAGCTGTCTTGTAATTGAGACATGATCACCTTTCCAAGTGTGGGAGGTGAGAGCATTTCTTATCCCACCCCGGTGGCATTATTACCACGGCTACACCTCCATATCTTTCGACTTAGGCAGGCAAGCTCGGAGAACCGTCGTCGGTGATTATAGGCCGAAAGTACTCACTAGCTATACCCCTAAACAGGTATTTATTAACCTAGATCACGCTAGCGTGAATAATCTGTGACAGTCCTCACCTAAAGATTTGTATTGAATTAGACTAAACTGCAGCTTAATCCACTGTGACCTTATCTTATTTTCAGGTAAGGTGGTGCAAGCAATAAAACGCCCGTTTACAAACTACAACACTCGATAAAAATCGGGGAAACGTGAAGGAAGAGGTGAACTGATGGAACGCGAATCAATGGAATTCGATGTTGTTATCGTCGGTGCTGGTCCAGCTGGCTTGGCCACGGCATGTCGATTAATGCAAATATCACAGGATTCAGGTAAAGAAATTACCGTCTGTGTGGTAGAAAAAGGCTCAGAAGTGGGCGCGCATATTCTGTCAGGCGCTGTGTTCGAGACAAAAGTGCTAGACGAGCTATTCAGCGACTGGCGCGAAAAAGATGCTCCAATAAAAACCGCTGTCACCCACGACGAAATTTACCTACTCAGCTCCGCCACCGACGGCCGAGTGATGCCCAATGCCTTTGTGCCAAAAACCATGCACAACGACGGCAATTTTATTATCAGCGTCGGTAATCTGTCCCGCTGGCTTGCCAATCGCGCAGAAGAACTCGGTGTCGAAATATTCCCCGGCTTTGCCGCCAGTGAACTGCTATTTAACGCCGATAACAGCGTTAAAGGTATTTTGATTGGCGATATGGGAGTGGGTGCCGATGGCGAACCCAAAGACAGCTTTATGCCCGGCATGGAACTGCATGCTAAATATACCGTTTTCTCCGAGGGTTGCCGCGGCCACTTAGGCAAGCAACTTATCGAAAAATACCATTTAGATAATGGTAAAACACCACAGCATTACGGTTTAGGCTTCAAAGAAATTTGGAAAGTCCCCGCCGAGCAACACGAACAAGGCAAAGTCGTTCACACAGGTGGCTGGCCATTAACCGAGGGCGCATCGGGTGGCGGCTTCCTTTATCACATGGAAGATAATCAAATTGCGGTCGGCCTTATTATTGATTTGAACTACAAAAATCCGCATCTGAGCCCATTTGACGAATTCCAGCGCTATAAAACCCACCCTGTGATTGCTAAGTATTTAACGGGTGGCGAACGCCTTAGTTATGGCGCCCGCGCGATTACTAAAGGCGGCTTAAACTCACTACCTAAGATGAGTTTTCCTGGCGGTCTTATCATAGGCTGCAACGCGGGTACGTTGAACTTTGCTAAAATCAAAGGCACTCACACTGCGATGAAGAGCGGGATTGTTGCAGCAGAAACCTTAGGCAAAGCCATGATGGCAGGGGTTGAAGGCGGTAAAGATCTCGACTGTTACCAAACCCACCTTGAAGAAAGCTGGCTATACGAAGAATTGCATAAATCCCGTAACTTTGGTCCAGCAATGCACAAATTTGGTACCTATTTAGGCGGCGCATTCAACTATATAGATCAAAACTGGTTTGGCGGAAAGTTCCCTATCACACTGCGTGATGAGCACCCAGACTATGCGCAAATGGCACCTGTGAGCGCTTACAGCAAGATTGATTATCCAAAACCCGATGGCAAGCTTAGCTTCGATAAACTGTCCTCAGTATATCTGTCGAGCACTTATCATGAGGAAGATCAGCCCTGCCATTTACGTCTCAAGGACAGCAGCATTCCACTGGGCATTAACTTGACTCAGTTTAATGAGCCAGCACAGCGTTACTGCCCAGCAGGCGTGTATGAAATCGTCGAAGAGGCGGGTCAACCCAAGTTTGTAATCAATGCGCAAAACTGCATTCATTGCAAAACCTGCGACATAAAAGATCCGAGCCAAAACATCACTTGGGTTACACCGGAAGGCGGTGGTGGTCCAAACTACCCCAACATGTAACATTTGGATGATAAATGTAAATAATGGCGCTCAATGGAGCGCCTTTTTTTCACCTTTTACACGAATAGTTCACTTTTTTTGCTTGCCCTTACTCGCGACATTGGCCACAATTGCCACACAAAAAAGAGTTCGTTTTCAATCACCATCTCATTTCCATCTATACTCTACATAATTAGATCTACAGCAAGACCAACAGGTTAGGCCAAATAAGTGTTCTATACGCTGTTTTATTCGGCAATCGGCCTAGACTAAGGTTAACTTTTAACATTTCTGTCCGATAATCTTTTACCGTACAAGAGTGCGTTGACCGATAACTCAAAATAGTCCAACACAGGCATATTGATATTTATGATATTTAATAACCTCACCATTAAGCAGAAAATTCTGTTAACAGTGACATTTGCAGTACTGTTGTCGACCATACTCGTCGGCGTATTAAGCCAACGTAGCGCGAAAAATGTCGTACAACAAAGGATGTTAGGTTCGGAATTACCGAGCTTAATGATGCAAATTCGCAATAAGATCGATCTCGACATTTCCACTTTGATGAATGCTGCAGAGCAATTGGCCAGTAGCCGCATGTTACTGCAATGGCTCGAAGACGGTAGACCGCAGGCCCAAGAAACCCAAGTCGTAGCCCAACTCAAAGACATCACTCGTCAGTATAAGCTAGCGCAAGCTTCCTACGCAGATAGACAAACTGCCGCCTACTACACTCAAGATGGTTTTTTGCGCGTGCTCACTCCTGCGCAGGATGGCTGGTTTTTTGGTTACCGCGACAGTGGCCAAGAACGTATGTTAAACGTATTCACTGAGGCCAACGGCGAAGTCAAACTCTTCATCAACTACCAGCAACCTAATGGTCGCGGCTTAGTCGGGCTCGCTAAATCACTCGATGATATGGTGCGCTTGCTGAGCTCGTTTAAGATTGAAGAAACGGGATTTGTTTACTTAGTGGATGCCAAGGGAGAAGTGAAACTCCACCCAGATACGAGCCAAATTGGTAAGAGCAACCTAAGCAACTTATACAAGGATGCAAGTTCAAGCTCATTATTAAACCGCGGTGATTTCAATCTGATCAATACCAAGATCAATGGCGAAAACATGCTGGTTGCCAGTAGTTATATCGCATCTATGGATTGGTACTTAGTGGCACAAGTGCCAGAAGCCGAAGTGTTTGCGCTATTAACCGAAGCGGCTTATCAGATCTTAATCTGGACACTGATCATTGCAGCGGGCTTTATTGTACTCGCCATCGTTGTTGCAGGATCTGTGAGTCGTCCCATTGCCCAAGTTGCCGCTATGTTCCGCGACATAGGCGAAGGTGAAGGTGACTTACGCCAACGCTTACCCGTCAATGGTGAAGATGAGATTGCGCAACTCGCTAAGGGATTTAACAGCTTTATCAGCAAGATCCAAGATTCGGTCATCGAAGTGGCGCAAACCAGCGAACAGCTCGGTTTCTCCGCTAAGGATGTGTCGAATCAGGCACAGCAAACCTTAGAAGACAGCCATGAGCAGAAAGATCGCACTATGATGGTGGTAACGGCCATTAATGAAATGGGCGCGACGGTTAACGAAATTGCCAGTAATGCCGCCCAAGCTGCGGTTGCCGCCAGAGATGCAGATACTGAAGCCAGCAGCGGCCAAGTTGTGGTAACCCGTGCCCGCGATACCATTAACCAATTGTCAAAAGACGTTGGCCAAGTGGGTGAAGTGATTGAGTCCCTCGCGACCCACACTAAATCCATCGGTGGTATTTTAGATGTGATCCGCGCTATCTCTGAGCAGACTAACTTGTTAGCCCTCAACGCGGCCATTGAAGCAGCACGTGCCGGCGAAGCTGGACGCGGATTTGCTGTCGTAGCCGATGAAGTGCGTAACTTAGCCTCACGCACAGCAGCATCGACCAATGAAGTGCAAGGCATGATCGACAAGCTGCAATCGGAAGCCAGCCGCGCGGTTAATGCGATGGCCCAGAGTCGTACCCGCTCCCACGAAGGCGTTGTGGCCGTCGATGAAGCCAGCAAATCGTTAATTGGCATTAGCGCTCGCATTGGTCTTATCAGCGACATGAACATCCAAGTTGCTGCGGCAACGGAAGAACAATCCACAGTTGTGGAGGACATCAACCGTAACGTCACTGAAATCAATGACATTACTCAACGTACTGCCAATACTGCACAAGCGGCGGCACAGGCGAGTTTAGCCTTGAATCAACTGTCACACCGCTTAGATACCTTAGTGGCCAAGTTTAAGGTGTAAAACCTTAAAACTTACGCCATAAAAAACGCCTTAGATGTTTCCATCTAAGGCGTTTTTCTTTAACTCGCAGAGGTAATTAATCCATAGCAATAAATTTAATCGTTAATGGATAGCGATACACTTTACCTTCGCTGGCCTTAATAATCGCCAGCACAGTGCACACCAAATCGAATATGCCGAGTATGGCTAAAAAGATGAAACCAATGCCGACCAAAGCTAATACGCCACTGATAATCACATAAATCAACAGGCTCAATTTAAAGTTCAAACAACTACGGCCACATTGATCGACAAATGCGGACTCTTCACGCTTCATCAGCCAAATGATCAAAGGACCAAGAATAGAGCCCAACGGCACTAAGTATCCAATAAAACTTGAGGCGTATACCAGTAAACCAAAATCTTTATCACTTTTTGTAACGGGTTCAATCATAGGTCATCCCTGTTTTATCATTTTGAATATAAAGCCTTATTTTCCACTCGGCCCATATAAACGCATTTGCCAATCTTCTACTGTCTGTAATGCTAAGCGGCGTTGTAGGCTATTAACCCAACTCAGCGCTAATCCCTCGCAGGAAGCTAAACGATCATAGGCACTGGTATTAAACGTTGGCGAGAAATAGAGTGACATGGCCTCGGCAACACTGATATCAGTACGACGCTCAACTAATTCAATCCTATCGTTTAACTGAATAATCCCTGGGGTTAAGATTCTATAAAACCAACCACATAATTGGCTTTGCTGCATGGCGAGGGCGAATTCTCTGTGACCAAATTGCAGATTCAATTTAAAACAAGGTGAACGCGGCTGAGTCACTTGCACTTTTACTGCGCCAATTTGCAAGATATCGCCAATATTGACTTGAGTTTCGTTCAGTCCAACTGTGCTAATGTTCTCTCCCATGCTGGGCGCATCTTCGAGCTGGGTGATTAAGTCCCAACGACGATATTGGCCGTAGTGCTCGCGGGGGAAATGATGTAGCACGCGATCAAGGCCGCCATGGTGTTTTGGATCGGCCTGCGCGTCCCCTTCAACATGGTCGATATGCACTAACAGTTGTTGAGCCGCTTGCTTACCATCAATCCCCGTAGCAACACCGGACATTTCTTGAAGATGGGTTCCTAAGTACAATCCAGACAATTTATTAATCAACAACTTTGACATCTGCAACTCCAAATCAATGACCTATCGCGCATTACTGTCAGAGTGTAAACCGCGATACGCCAATAACACAATCAACCCGCGCCATAACCCACAAAGGTAGGCTAAACATTGCTGCCAAGAAGAACCGAGTAGAGTCTATGAATGATTTAACACCACTTGATTTCGGCCCGCTTCTTTTGCCTGATACAAGGCCAGATCGGCACGTTTGATAAGGTCCTCCGCAGGCTCTTGCACTTGATGCTCAGCAACACCAATACTGGCAGTAATAGAAATGTGTAATCCATTCACTTTAATTTCCCGCTGGGAAATGAGGTCACGGATCTGTTCTGCCAGTTCTGCCGCTCGGGATAAATCCATCTCAGGAAGTAAAATTAAAAACTCCTCACCGCCCCAGCGACATAAAATATCCTGTTGTTGTAGTAAGCCACGCAGCATATTAGTCATGGTTTTTAATACTAAGTCACCAATCCCATGCCCATAACTGTCGTTCACTTTTTTAAAGTGGTCGATATCCAGCAAGAGTATTGAAATCGGCGATTGTGTCAGCTTAGCTTTATCTAACGCCTGCCTAAAGTACTCATCAAACACCTGACGGTTAGCGGCGCCAGTGAGCTTATCTGTAGACGCCATAATTTCTAGTTTGCGCTGATAACGACCTAAGGTCATGTTGGAGATGAATAAAATACCTAGGGTCACCATTAGGCTTAACGCCAAATTACCCCAAAACGTATTTAACAGTTCCCGCTCTTGTGGCGCATCCTCCTGCTCAACAATCAAATACCACTTAAACTCAGGAACTAAGCGACTATTGAGATAAACCGTTTTCCCGTTTTTCTGATAGCTGAAGGCGGCACTTGGGCTGGTTAAAATACGCGTAGCCAAATTATCAAGCCCTACGTTCGTTTGCAGCGAATCCGTACCGTCATATTGATCGCCATGCAAAGTGACATTACCTTGCCGGTCGGTAAAGAACACTCGGCGGTTATAACGCTTTTGATATAACTCAATTAAGGCTTTAACCTTTTCAACCGCCAACCCCACACCGGTAACACCAATGAATTTTCCTTCAAAATCAAAAACTTTATAGTTAACAAATACGGTTGTCTTACTGCGGTCTGCCGTATCGGCATCAATATTGACCTCATAATGTTCAGATTCAGGTAAAGAACGCACTCGAAAATACCAAGCATCGTCAGGCTCTACATCTTGGATTTTTTTTAAAATGCCCGTGGAATGGTAATAATTTCGACTTTTCTCAGACACAAAAAAGCTAGTGACAGTACCGTATTTTTCTTGGATTTCCTTAAGGTAACGAATGAGTTTTTCGGGCTCTTGCTCATGACTTAAGGTCCAATCCCGAACAAAGGTATCCTGCGCCATCAAGGATGAAATAAAGATGGGTCGTAACAAATCCTGTTGAATTTCTGAATAAATATTGTCACTTGTGAGCGGTAAGGTATTGCTCTCTATTTGTTGGCTCAGTGAATCATGAGCCACTTTGTAACTGATACCGCTAGTCACTAAAAAGGCGACCAAAAGCAAAACAGACAGAAGCCAAATAAATTTATTTTTATCATTCCAAGCGTTATTGCCCATTCTCAACTCCAAAGACTACAGAACACCTTGAGTGGCTTATTATTTTAATTTAACGATAACTATTTTAGTTGAATAAATGTTAACGCAATTGCGCCATGGCCGCACAAGATTTCTGTCGTATTGGCGTTCTACAATGGAATAACTTTATTTTGAGCAAAAAAATGCCTCGTTGGGGAAACGAGGCAAAAACATACTAACCAATAAATGGGAGAAAAGTACAAGAAAACGTTAAGGGACAAGCTATGCGCCACAAGACATACTCTAGCAAGGACGTATGACAAAAAGATGACTCAAACTGGTCACAATAATACTTATCATGTCGTTTGCTTTGTCTCTAAATACTGTTTTAGTGCCTCACCCGGAATAGAACTATCGGTTGCCACCGCAAATGCCGCCCAAATCGCCCCTTCTGCCATGGCCTCAGTAATTGATTGGCCAATGCAGAGACTGTGGATCAACCCTGCCGCATAGGCATCACCCGCGCCAGTGGTATCAACAACTGTGGCAGGGATAGCAGCAACATGCTGCACTTGATCGTGCGTGTAAACCTTAGCCCCATTGATACCATCGGTGACAATAAAGTAACGCAGACAATCGCCACCAATGCTTTTGCCATATTCCCAAGATGCGCCATCACAACGCCCCTGAATATCACTCATGGAGGCCAATAAAATATGACAAGGTCTCTGTCTGTCGTCCTTGGCTAATTGCGCGACCACAAGACAATGTTCTAAAGCTGTTTTTGCCCAGCTGACAGAGCCTTCAGCGGAAGTATTAAAATACAACGCGTCCCATGGCTGCCATTTCGGCGGTACAGATAATTCAAATATGGGTCTTTGTGGCCGAATAATGGTGCGCTCGCCGTCTGGCGTCATTACAAGCAGCATTTCGCATGTATTGCCGGTGCGGCGCTGCACTAAGCGACAATCGAGCCCTTGCGTACTGGCTTCTGCAATGAGCCAATCCCCCATGTCATCACGGCCCACTTGACTCACCAGCGCGACGCTATGCCCAGCCCAGACTAAACCTAATCCGGTATTTGCCCCACCGCCGCCGAGCCTTTGGCCGCCATCTTGATAATGGAAACGTCCACCTGTTTTTAAAGGTTTATCAAGCAGTAAGATCCGATCACAGTTGAGATTGGCAACTAACAGAATATTAGCCATTACAAGGCTCCAAGGGGCAAAAAAGCATCAAGGCCAGAAGATAAAAACAAAGAAATATCAATCTAGAGCAAAATGCTCACAGGCACAATCCAATCATCGAGATAGAAACACTATAAGGATATGGCAGCGCCTTGATGTAAGCATTTGTCCCGAAGAAGACGAGGAAAACAGTTATACACCCATACGGTATAACATAGCTGTTAACTCTAACACTTTGTTTAAAATCGATTTATAGAAAAGATAACGTCTCAGGACAAAATGAAGCGTAACCATTTTGAAGCCGACTCGATTAATTATCAGTAGACATAGTTAAAATGCATGCAGGATACATATATTAAATTTATGAATGGAATCAAACGCTATGCTAATGGAAATATGGGATACCGCCGAAGAAAAATCTGAGCAGCTACGCCGTTATCAGCTCTGTATAGAAGAATTTAATGAATTGAATTTTCACGATGTTTATATTGCAGAAATCAAACAAGAATACCAACAACTTGCTGAACAAGTAAAAGTGCAGTCAACCTCGGATCCCGAGCGCTAACTGCACTTTGCCATCTAGTTACTCACGATAAACCTTCAATTACTTTATTGGCGTCAATGGTGATAAAGACGCAAATTGTACTGCTAATGTCCAATCTGTAATGACCATATCTGAAGGCTGCCAACTGTCATCAACCCACTCATAAACCAAGCCAGGGTTTTCCTCTGCGTTGACTAACAAACGCCGTCCATCTTGCAACACAAGCGTATAATCGAGCCCCTGCGCATCGACACTTTCAATGTCCCCCAAGACATTGTGCTTAATGGCCGAAATAGTTCCGGTTGCCTTAACGGCATCGTTTTCCTTTGCACCGCTGTAAAACTTTAACGCCTCGTTTGCGGCAGTCTTGTGAAAAACAAACTCCTCAGTCACACCCACTACGATCGACGGATCAAGCTCATACCAGGCGGGTATCCATAATGCGTTAATTGTCATCCCGTTATATCCTGCATAATAATTTTACGGACGGGATCATTCTGCCTTAACCCCGACAGAGAAAATACTCTTCAGGGATAAAATAATTTTAATCCCTGTAAGGGATAGCATCACTAAATTGAGCGCATCACTTTCTTTGTAAGATAATTCCAAACCAAAGGGTCATACCTGAGATGCTTTAAGCTCCAGCACTGATGTTGGACCCAATTGGTCTTTCTGTTAGTTTGTAAAACACTTTGCCTCAAACCGACACATTAAGCTGACAAAGTGATCCTGAGCTCAGTAATCGCGTATAGAGTCACACACGATAGATTAATCTTCCCATGCTTGCACCGCAGGCCGATAAATACGGAGTTTACTTGTCTATGGATAAGCCCATAACGCAACCCCCTCAAACCCTTAAGCTCATTGGTGAAACTGAGGCCGGAAAGCGTCAAGAGCTTAAGCAATACTTTAATCAGACATGGGCTTTATACGAGTCTCTGTATGATTTGATCCAAGAAGATAGCGCCTATTACCTCAAAGCCGAGCCGCTGCGCCATCCGTTAATCTTTTACTTTGGCCATACGGCCACTTTCTATATAAACAAACTCAAACTCGGTAAATTTCTCGATGAACGGGTAAACGACAACTTCGAATCCATGTTCGCCATTGGTGTCGATGAGATGTCTTGGGATGATTTGAACGAACAACATTATCCGTGGCCGGATGTAGCAGAGGTGCGCAGCTATCGCCAACAAGTTAATGCTGTCATCAATCGTGTTATCGATGAAATGCCTCTAGCGTTACCTATCACTCAAAATAGTCCAGCTTGGATCATTTTGATGGGCATTGAACATGAGCGTATTCATTTAGAAACCTCATCGGTGATCATCCGCCAACTGCCGCTGGAACATGTCGCGCCCAACCACCTCTGGCCTGCGTGCCAAGACACCGCCCCTGCCGAGACTAACAGTTTATTGGCTGTAAAAGGGCAAAAGGTGACCTTAGGCAAAACTGAACAAGACCAAACCTACGGTTGGGACAATGAGTACGGCCATAAAATATTTAACGTTAACGACTTTAAGGCTGCTAAATTCTTAGTCTCGAATCAAGAGTATCTCGCATTCGTCGAGGCTGGCGGCTATCGCTCACCCCAATTTTGGAATGAAGAAGGCCAAGCTTGGCTTGCCTATACCCAAGCACAAATGCCGCGTTTTTGGCGCTTCAGACAAGATAAATGGTGGCAACGTAACTTAGCGGAAGAAATCCCGCTGCCATTAAACTGGCCTGTTGAAGTGAATCAGCTCGAAGCTAAGGCCTTCTGTAATTGGAAAGCCGAACAAAAGCAAAGCAATATACGTCTATTAACTGAAGCTGAGTGGTATATCTTACGCGAGAATGTGCCCGCCGATGCGCCCGATTGGCATGAAGTGCCGGGCAATATTGCTTTGGCTTATTACGCCTCTTCTTGCCCAGTGAATCGCTTCGAACATAATGGCTTTTTCGATATTGTCGGTAATGTTTGGCAATGGACAGAAACCGCAATCGACGGTTTTGACGGCTTCGTCGTACACCCACTTTACGATGATTTCTCCACCCCAACCTTCGATGGCAAACATAATCTCATCAAAGGCGGCTCGTGGATCTCTACGGGTAATGAGGCAATTGCTTCATCACGCTATGCGTTTCGTCGACATTTTTATCAACACGCGGGCTTTCGCTATGTGGAATCCAGCCAAAATCCAGCTCAAATGGCCGAGGTCAATGTGTACGAAACAGATGAACTGATTTCCCAATACCTTGAATTCCACTATGGCGCCGAATATTTCGGAGTTGCTAACTTCTGCGTCAATGGTGTGCAGCAAGCGCTGAGTGAAATTCAATTGACTCATACAGCTAAAGCCCTTGATATCGGCTGCTCCGTTGGTCGCGCGAGTTTCGAACTGGCAAAAGTGTTTGATCATGTTGATGGTATCGACTTCTCGGCGCGCTTTATTCAACAGGCCTATGCGCTGACAGAACAAGGTGAAAAACGTTACACCATACGCACCGAAGGCGACTTACAGGAATTTAAGAGCGCGAGTCTCGCGAAACTGGGATATGAACTTGAGGCTAAAAAGGTCAACTTTATGCAAGGTGATGCCTGTAATTTAAAGCCCATCTACACAGATTATGATTTGGTTTATGCCTCAAATCTTATCGACAGGTTAAACGAGCCTAAGCACTTTTTAACCAGTATTGCCCAGCGGATTAATCAAGGTGGATACCTTGTGATTGCCTCGCCATACACTTGGCTTGAAGATTATACGCCCAAGGATAAATGGTTAGGTGGCGTTAAAGTCAAAGGAGAGAACTTCACCACCTTAGATGGTTTGACCGAAACCTTGATCGGCCAATTTGAGCTGGTCGCAGTGAAGGAAATTCCCTTCGTGATCCGCGAGACTAAACGTAAATTCCAACATTCCATCTCAGAAATGACAATTTGGCGTAAACGTTAATGCTCACTCATGGGATAACCAACTGAAGTCCTGATAAAAATATCCGCCAGAAATCCATTTCTGGCGGATGTGTAACATCCAGCTCAGTCACATTTACAGCACCAACTAAGGTGAGAACACTGTAAATGCAGCGAAAAATATCTACACCTTAAACTGTGCCGTTGTTAAACCAAGCTGATTTGCTAACCCCAACAGACTCCGCGTACTCGCTGCTACTTGGCTGATAGCCGCACTATTTTCCTCCGCCGCCACGCTTAAGCCCGCAATCCCCTGCGCAATCGTCGCCGAAACCGTTGTTTGTTCTTCCGCAGCGGTTGCGGTTTGAATCATTAATGCCTTTAAGGTTTCTAAGCGCAAAGCAATATCATCCACCGCGGTCTGCATTCCATCGGCATCTTCTGCGGTTTTAGAGGCTTCAGTGGAACAAGTCACACTATGCAACGCCAGCACGCCAGACTGCTGCTGAATGCCTTTTAGCACTTGGCCAATATCCTGAGTCGCTAATTGAACCTTCACCGCTAACTGGCGAACCTCATCGGCAACCACAGCAAATCCACGACCATGCTCGCCAGCTCTCGCAGCTTCAATCGCCGCATTAAGAGACAAGAGATTAGTTTGTTCCGCAATCGCATTTATCACAGCTAATACTGAGCCGATTTTCTGACTATCCGCCTCAAGACTGCCCACCTGTTGATGAATAGTTGCAAAACTGCTCAAGGTCACTTTTAAGCTTTTACGAGTACTGGCCAAGTTTTGCGAAAGAATTTCACTCGAATGGGTACAGGCGGACACTTCATCGGAGGATCTCATCGTATTCGTGCTGATTTCAGCTGCGGCATAACTCATTTCTTCAACGGCAGTGGCCAACATATCAGTTTCTTTAGCCTGCATCTGAATACTGCAATCGGCTTGGGTCATGGCGGCAGAGTTTTGTTCGGCGGCTGATTCAAGTTCATGCCCAACGCCCACCAGCTGACTGATAATTTCTTTGAGCTTAGTTTGCATCCGCGCCAACCAACTCATCAGGTGATTATCCGTTTGAACATGCGGTAAATTATGAGTTAAATCGCCAGAGGCGATCATACTGGTCAAGTTACACATGTCCTCAGGCTCACCGCCGAGCGGCTTTAATACAAACCCTGTAACTAACTTAGCGGCAGCGAACGCCAACACTAAGGCTGCTGCACAAACAGATAAGCCGATAAACATCATACGGTAGGCGGGAGCTGCTATTTCACTCACATCAATTTCAGCCATCAAACCCCAACGCAAACCAAGCTCAACGACAGGAGAATAAGCGGATAATACGGGATTATTGTTATAGTCATTCACTTGCATCACACCCGATTTACCAGCCAGCGCCTCCTTTACAGCCAGCGTATCAACACCATTCTGAGCTACCGTTCCCGCAAACGAAGCCGTAACAGTGCGATTAATGGGATCGAGAAAAGAATCAGAACGCATACGATTATTTGGGCCAATGAGATAAGTTTCACCACTTTGCCCCATACCCTCACGAATTTGCATAACTCTGTTTATGCGATCGATTGATACTTGAGCCGCCACCACCAATCTTTGCTGATTGAACTGAATCGACTGGCCAATAAATGCCGCAGGTTGACCATTTGAAGGCGCGTATGCGGAAAAATCTTGTAATAATACTGTGCCCGCCGATCCCAATGCCTTATTAAATAACTGTGCTAATCCCGAATCATGGAAGGGTCCAGTACGCAAATTGGTGCCGAAATCAGACTCCTTCGCCACTGTATATAAAACGGTGCCATCGTCACTAATAATAAATAGGTCATAAAAACCGAGGGATTTATTTAATGACTGCAAGGTTTGATCTATGTCAGTAAGAGTATCGAGGCTTTTTTGGCTGGCAATTACGGCGCTGACGGCCTGCAGGTTATCGGAAAAGTCCTGAAACATGCCAACAATCTGCCGTTGCTTGATCTCACGCACAGCCACTAAACGAGACTGAGCCTCGGCAAACAATTCATCGCGAGCAATGTAAGTCACTATTGCGGTGGCAAATATGAGGGGTAATAGGACAATCAATAAACTGATAAGCTGAATTTTACGAGTAAAACCCATGGTGAGACTCCTTGTCGCGCGTCGAATTCCATTCCTTCAATCTTTGCAGAATCAAACCTGCCTTAAAACTATAGGAGAAGAATCTCAGCTAAACAAAGCGGTGCCGACTATTTTCATCAAAAGTTCACTAAAATGCCGACAACTCATTATTTTTAAGTAAAAAAATGATTAACAACTTTAAATGACAGCCACGCCATACCGACCATTTCAAATAAAATGATATAGTGGGAAATAAGCGATAAACCGAACGTTAGCATCAACTGATATTGAATGCGCACATCCATGCGACAATGATGCATTGAAATTTATTAAATATGCATATAAATTCATATCAAGCCAATTTATAGAGGATTAATAATGAGTTTACTCGAGCAAGTGTCAGTATCTAAAAAAGCCAACATCTACTTTGATGGCAAAGTGGCTAGCCGTAGCGTATTTTTTGCCGATGGCAGCAAGCAAACCTTAGGTGTTGTATTACCAGGGGAATATGAGTTCTCAACCTCCCAAGGCGAAATAATGGAAGTCACCAGTGGCCGTTTTGAGGTGTTGTTACCGGAGAGCTCTGTATGGCAGGAGTTTAGCGAAGGAACTCAGTTTGAGCTGGCTGCAAATGTTAGCTTTAAAATTCGTAACACAGCCATTGCCGAATATTGCTGTAGCTACCTCTAATCATCTCGATTGAGTGGCAGTACGATTAATATTTCACATCAATCGTGAATCGAATGCTCACAGTGACGGTTTATCTCAGCACTGTGAGTATGTTTGTCCTACCGAACCATTTCACCATCAGAATGCCTTATCCATCTGACATTTATCAATTTGGCAATTTTATTAACCTGGCTCAAGGCAGCGTAAAACTCACAATGCAAAGCATACTAAATCGAATGTGTTGAAATCGCCGATAAGAACAACACTAGACGACCGGTCTAATTTAATTTATCCTAACCCACATGAAAATTGAAACTCAATCCACTCGCCAGCACATTCTCGACATCGGCTACAAGCTGATCGTACGCAAAGGCTTCTCCAGCGTCGGCTTATCCCTACTGCTGCAGGCGGCCGAAGTGCCAAAAGGCTCGTTTTATCACTACTTCAAATCCAAAGAACAATTTGGCGAAGCGCTTATTACTGATTATTTTGAAAAATATCAATTAGATTTAGACGCATTATTCAATGACTCAACACTGACAGGCCATCAACGCTTGATGCAATACTGGCAACAATGGTTGCACGTACAAGCCGATGGCTGCGTAGATCAAAAGTGTCTGGTCGTGAAACTCAGCGCCGAAGTGGCCGATTTATCCGAAGCCATGCGTGTTGCCTTACTTAAAGGCTCCGCCGGCATCATAGAGAGGTTAACGACTTGTGTTCAAGTGGGTATACTCGACAGTTCAATCGCCCAGCAAGATCCGCAATCAACCGCTGAAATGTTGTATCACATGTGGTTAGGCGCCAGCTTAATGAATAAGTTGGGCCACAGCCCTGCGGCACTCGAACGTGCACTCGTGACGACTAAAGCCATTTTAACGCCTAAAACGGCCCTTTAACCTAATACCGACTCAAAACTAATATTTGCTGATATCGATCAGCCCAGATTTTTAAAGAATACAGCTTCACGCCCCAAAATTAGACGACTGGTCTACTAATTTAACGGGCGATTAATTAATGCAGCTCAATTAACGCTGCTCATTTAAAGTAATAATAGGAATAACATCATCCATGCTAAATTTTAACTATTACAACCCGACCCGAATCCGTTTTGGTAAAGACACTATCGCCGAAATTGATTCCCTAGTACCGAGCGATGCTAAAGTGATGATCCTCTTTGGCGGCAGCAGTGCTAGAAAAACAGGCACGTTAGACGAAGTTAAACAATCATTGGGTAATCGTTTCGTTGTCGAGTTCGATGGCATTGAGCCAAACCCAACCTATGAAACCTTAATGAAAGCCGTCGCCCAAGTGCGTGAGCAGAATATCGACTTCCTCCTCGCGGTTGGCGGTGGTTCGGTTATCGATGGCACTAAATTTGTGGCCGCTGCAGCGGTATTTGAAGGCGAACCTTGGGACATTCTCACTAGCTGGGGTGCAAATGTAACTCAAGCTATGCCTTTTGGCTCAGTCTTAACCTTACCTGCGACCGGTTCCGAAATGAACAACGCCAGCGTAGTAACCCGCAAATCACTGCAAGCTAAGCTGCCATTCCGTAATGACTTGGTTTATCCACAATTCTCAATACTTGATCCGACGAAAACCTTCACCCTACCAGAGCGCCAAGTGGCCAACGGTGTTGTCGATGCTTTTGTACATATCACAGAGCAATACCTCACTTACCCAGTTAACGCCGCCGTGCAGGACAGATTTGCCGAAGGTCTTTTACAAACCTTGATTGAGCTTGGTCCACAAGTGCTAGTTCAACCCGAAGATTACGACATTCGCGCTAACTTAATGTGGGTTGCCACTATGGCACTCAACGGCACGATTGGCGTCGGTGTTCCCCACGACTGGGCAACTCATATGATAGGCCATGAACTAACTGCACTTTACGATATCGACCATGCGCGCACATTGGCAATCGTATTGCCAGCCCTGTTGCAATGTACAAAAGAGGCTAAACGCGAAAAGCTACTCCAGTACGCCGACCGTGTGTGGCACATCAACACAGGTACAGATGACGAGCGTATCGACGCCGCTATCGCAAAAACCAAGGCTTTCTTCGAAGCCATGGGCATACCAACACATTTATCTGCCTATGATCTCGATGCCAGCCACGTTGATACTGTAGTGAAACAGCTTGAACTGCACGGCATGGTGGCACTAGGCGAACATGGCAATATTGACCCAGCCATGAGCCGTGACATTTTGACTTTAGCCCTATAACGTCAAATGAACTAAACCCAAAGCTCACATAGATTGATGTGAGCAACTAAGGTAAAGGTATGAAAATGAATATATTAATGGTACTCACGTCGCATGATAAACTCGGTGATACCGGTTTAAAAACCGGCTTTTGGCTAGAGGAATTCGCCTCACCTTTTTATGTTTTTAAAGATAAAGGTTTTGACATTACCTTAGCCTCACCACTGGGCGGTCAACCACCACTCGATCCAAAAAGTGATGAGCCAGACTTTCAGACCGAAGCCACTGCGCGCTTTAGCAAAGATCCTGAGGCTCAAGCACTGCTAGCAAATACCACTCGCTTAAGTGAAATCAATGCAGCCGATTATGATGCGGTTTTCTATCCGGGCGGCCACGGTCCACTGTGGGATCTTGCCGAAGATAAACATTCTATCGCCTTAATTGAACAGTTTTATCAAGCCAATAAACCCCTAGGGCTCGTATGTCATGCGCCTGCTGCATTGCTGCACCCTAAAACCAGTGATGGCAAGCCATTGGTCAGCGGCAAGCGTGTTACCGGTTTCAGCAACTCTGAAGAAGAAGCCGTGCAACTCACTCATGTCGTGCCATTTTTGGTTGAAGACATGCTGCAGAAAAATGGTGGCAATTATGTCAAAGGTGATGACTGGACAAGCTTTGTCGTCGCAGATGGCCATTTGATCACAGGCCAAAATCCGGGATCATCCGAAGCCGTAGCCGAAACCATAGTTGCGCAATTAAACGCGAGAGGCTAAGCGATAAATACGCGACGCTCAGCTTGAAATGAACAAAGACAGGCGCGCAAGTGTGCTAAATGCGTTAAAAAGAGCTGTCGCACCACAATGGTGCGACAGCCAAAATGTACTCTCACTGTCCAAAGGAAAGCCCATGATCACCTTGCACCATCTCAATAAATCACGCTCTAAACGTATCATCTGGTTGCTAGAGGAACTCGGTCAACCCTATGAAATTAAGAGTTATCAACGTGATAGCCAGACTTTTCTCGCGCCACCCGAACTTAAGCAAATTCATCCGTTAGGCAAATCACCCGTTATCGAAATGGACGGTCAAGTGATAGCCGAATCGGGTGCGATCACCGAATATCTTATTGAAAAATATGCGGCGAATACCTTAGCCCCCGCCAGAGACAGCGCAGACTATGTCAGTTATCTGCAATGGCTACACTTTGCCGAAAGCTCAGCCATGCTGCCTTTGTTACTGCGTATGTTCGTGCAAAAGGACGGTTGTAAAACCAATTTCCTTGAAGATTATGCGGCGATAGAAGTCAGCAAGATAAGCCATTACTTCAATGATATGTTGGCCGATAAAACCTATCTTGTTGCAGACAAGCTCACGGGTGCGGATATCATGATGTCCTTCGTCGTAGAGCTACTGGCGAACAGTGGCGATCTCGCGAAATTTGAACACATTGAACGCTATGCCACTCAATTATCCCAACATGCCGCTTGGGTCAAAGCGAGTGAGATCGAGCAACAACTCGATGCAAGCCTATAATTGATGGATCGAATTCGGGCACATGTTAGTGCCCGAGCTTAACCCACTTTAACTAACCCCTGTTTCTGCCTCCCCATTTTCTGTCGACTTTATACCTTCTCTGTGGTGACATCCTTAACCACTTAGCGCAACAAACACCATGATTTTTGATGTAAAAGAGACTAATCTTGATTAACTCTATCTCAAGGCTACAGGGACTTTAGCATGCGTTCACTCACACTCATCGGCTTAGTGCTATTTAGCATGTTAGCGCAAGCGACTGTTTATAAATGGGTTGATAAGAATGGCAAAGTCCATTACTCCGATGAGCCGCAGCCAAATGCCCAAGTCGTTGAGCTAAAAGATAAGACCTTAAATCAAATTGCCCTTCCTCTACCCAAAACAGACTTAAACAGCTCAAATCAAGCAATTGAATCTATTCAATATCAAGTCAATATTACCTCTCCGACCGAAGAGGAAACCGTCAGAGATAACAATGGCGATTTCGACGTCGTTGCGACTATCACCCCAGAGCTAAAAAGTCAGTATTTGATGGCCCTCAAACTCGATGGCAACCCCATAGGTCAGCCGCAAATTGGCGGTACCTTCAAACTCAAAAACATCGACAGAGGTGAACATACCTTAGTCGTTGACGCTTTGACTCAAAACGGCAAAGTCTTTGCATCAAGTTCACCAAGAAAGATATTTCTTCATCAAGCAGCTAAGCGTTAATGTCACTATTTGTATAGTAAAAGTTAGTATAAAAACTTTAAATACATGAAGTTAGATTAACTCCTCCTGACTAAACCGTTTGATGAAGACAAGTTGCAGCTTGCACCAGATTGGTGCACCATAGTGGTGCAACCCTATTTCTAGGAACGGTCGATGGATAAAGAGACACTGCTCAATCATTTAGTTACCGCTGTACTTGTCATAGATAAGGATCTCAAGCCTTGTTATGCCAACGCAGCAGCAGAGCAATTATTAGGTGTTGGTAGCCATAGACTCGTAGAACAAACTTTGCCCGAGCATTATCAAGTCCTCGGTGTCGACGCCAAGCTATTAATGGATGCAGTAACAGCTGGCCAAGGCTTAACGGTCAATACGGCAGCACTAGTCACGCTCGATGGCCAACATCATACCGTTGATTTAACCCTTATTCCCCTCGATGATGAGGCAGAGCTCAGCCTGCTCGAACTGCGCCAAGTCGACCAACAAAGACGCATTCATCAGCAGTTGAGTCAAGATGCACAGCAACAAGCGGCGCAGTTTTTAGTGCGCAACTTAGCCCATGAAATCAAGAATCCTTTAGGCGGCCTTCGCGGTGCGGCGCAGCTATTATCGCGGGAGCTGGATGATCCGGCGCTGAAGGAATTCACTACGCTCATCATAGAGCAGGCCGATCGGCTGCGTAATTTAGTGGACCGTCTGCTCGGCCCCCAAAGGCCGACACAGCACAGTCTGCACAACATCCATCAAGTGGTGCAAAAGGTCTATAAGTTAGTTGAAATGGCGCTGCCCGCTAACATCCAGCTCAAACGGGATTACGATCCATCCATTCCCGATATCGAGATGGATCCTGACCAAATGCAGCAAGCTGTGCTGAACATTTTACAAAATGCGGTGCAGGCGCTTGAGCATACGGGGGGCGAGATTTTGATCCGCACTCGCACTCAACACCAAGTCACTATAGGTTCACATCGCCACAAGCTAGTGTTAACCCTATCGATTATCGACAACGGCCCCGGTATACCGCCTGAGCTAATGGACACATTATTTTATCCCATGGTGACAAGCCGTGAGCAAGGTTCAGGTTTAGGCCTCTCGATTGCCCATAATATTGCCCGTTTACACTCGGGAAGGATCGATTGCCTCTCCAGCGCAGGGCACACAGAATTTATCATTTCATTACCGATTTTAAGCGCTAAATAATTTCGACAGTACCTACCCATACCGTATGAGGAAGCAAGATGCGAATTAGTGAACAAGTGTGGATCCTCGACGATGACAGCTCGATACGCTGGGTACTCGAAAAGGCACTGCAAGGTGCTAAGCTCAGCACCGCCAGCTTTGCCGCCGCCGAATCCCTGTGGCAGGCATTAGAAATATCGCAACCGCACGTGATAGTGTCGGATATCCGTATGCCCGGCACGGATGGTTTAAGCCTGCTCGAACGATTGCAGGTGCATTATCCCCATATTCCCGTGATCATTATGACAGCGCACTCAGACTTAGACAGTGCAGTGAGTGCCTATCAAGCGGGCGCATTTGAGTATCTGCCTAAACCCTTCGACATTGATGAGGCAATCTCTCTGGTTGAGCGCGCACTTACCCATGCCACTGAACAGAGCCCAGCACCCGCGCAGGAAGCCCAAGTCAAAACACCCGAAATCATAGGTGAAGCGCCAGCGATGCAGGAAGTGTTTCGCGCCATAGGCAGGCTTTCACGCTCATCGATCAGCGTGCTGATCAATGGTCAATCGGGTACGGGAAAAGAGTTAGTGGCTGGCGCTTTACACAAGCACAGCCCACGTAAAGATAAGCCGTTTATCGCGCTGAACATGGCAGCGATCCCTAAGGATTTGATCGAATCTGAGCTATTCGGCCACGAAAAAGGTGCCTTCACTGGCGCAGCCAATGTCCGCCAAGGTCGCTTCGAACAAGCAAACGGTGGCACGCTCTTTTTAGATGAAATCGGCGATATGCCGTTAGACGTACAAACACGGTTACTCAGAGTGCTCGCCGATGGCCAGTTCTACCGCGTCGGTGGTCATAATGCGGTGCAAGTCGATGTGCGTATCATAGCGGCGACCCACCAAGATCTTGAATTATTAGTGCAAAAAGGCGGCTTTAGGGAAGATTTGTTCCATCGCCTCAACGTGATCCGCGTGCACTTGCCGCCACTGTCACAAAGACGGGAAGACATTCCCCAGCTCGCCACCCATTTTCTCGCCTCTGCAGCAAAGGAAATTGGCGTAGAAACTAAAATAATGACCAAGGAAACCGCGGTAAAACTCTCCCAATTACCTTGGCCCGGTAATGTCCGACAACTCGAAAACACCTGTCGTTGGTTAACCGTAATGGCATCGGGGCAAGAAATTTTACCCCAAGATTTACCGCCAGAATTACTGAAAGACCCTGTGAGTGTCACCCACACGGCGAAAGGCAGCCAAGATTGGCAATCGGCACTGACTGAGTGGATAGATCAAAAACTCTCGGAAGGAAACAGCGATCTGTTAACTGAGGTGCAGCCCGCATTCGAACGCATACTGCTAGAAACGGCGCTGCGCCATACTCAAGGCCATAAACAGGAAGCGGCGAAACGTTTAGGCTGGGGACGAAATACCTTAACGCGGAAATTAAAAGAACTGTCGATGGATTGAGTAGATAAAATAACGTTCTCATCAAGGCTAACTATACAAACGCATTAACCTTAAGCAACAAAAAAGGGATATTCACATATCCCTTTTTTATATCTAGATTGTGCTAACTAACATGACGACCACTAGCCCAAGCAGAATTAGAACTGATAATGCAGACCCACAGCAAACTGTTTAATATCAGTGTCGATATCTATAGAGTTGTGACGATCTGCTTCTAGATCACCCGTAGTCACATCGTAGCTTACGCGGATATTTAAGTGCTCTGTTACCGCAGCATTAACGCCAACACCATAGGTCCAACCGAAACCGGTGAAGTCTTCATCATCGGAGCCGTCATCAATCACCAGCGCCATAGAAGCGATGCCCACTTTCGCATAAGCAGAGAAGATATCATTGATTTGTGCGGTAAATTTAGGCGTGAAGCTTAATGCGCCGGCACCTATATCAACATCTCTGTCGCCAAGATCTCCAGTGGCGAACAGGTTGGCTTCTAAACCAAACCACTCATTGAAGTTGTAACCACCGTAAACGCCAAAGCCAGTACCCGACTCTGATTCATCTAAAACATCGACAGTCACTTTATTGAGGGCTCCGCCCACATAAAAGCCAGTTGTGTCGGTTGCAGCAGAGACTTGAGTCGCCAGAAATGCAGACAATAAAGCAGCGGCAACAATTGATAATTTTTTCATCATAATTCCCTAATGATTTAACGAAAGTATTAAACGGCGTGGATATTACAATAAGCAGATCTGGGGTGTCATCGTTTAAATGAGCAAAACACTAGCCGTACAGCATTTATTCAGCTTGAGTCAAAAACGAAAGCTATAGTTGATATTTATAGAGGGAAATCATACTCACTTTAGACATTATCTTTTTATATCTAAAATCATTAACGGCTTTAACTTAGCACCCGCAACAATCCTATAAAACTTGCATATAGCCAACGGATGAGGGAACGACGCCTTCTCACATCCAAACATTCGGATACGACAACTCTGCCAGACGCCACACAAGTAATACGTGTACGCCAAAGAAATAATGGCCAGACATGGACTCGATAAGCTTGGTTAGCAATGTCGAGCTCAATTTTCTGCGGTAAGTAATAAAGATGTTTACGCAGGACTAACTGACTCCAAGCTCCCGCTATCACAGGAGATACGGTACTATCTGCTTGATTTACTATCGAAGGTTTCTGTTCCATTAGGAGCGTGATTTCTGCATTCACAGGAATGCTAACGTCAGAAACCACAAATTCGGCTATCAACTCAAAGCGAGTCGATAGCCTATGATAGCGGCATATCAATCGAGTGGAATGATCCCATCTGTGACTTTGCTTCTGCATCCATGCCATAGCTTGCCCTTCATTTATGTTTCGTTTACATCAGGTTTAACCGGATCTTGGTGAATAATAACCTCGGCATCTTCGAAGGCAGCTTTGACTCTTATTCCTGTCGTGTCGGCAATACTGTGGGCTTCATTCAAACTCAAATTACCATCGAGTTCTAAATGAAATTGAATAAAAACAGTTTTGCCTGCTTGACGAGTGCGTAAATCATGCAGCCCTTGCACCCGTGGATCTTCCATCGCGATTTGCGTAATTTGCTGGCGAGTTTCTTCGTCTAGCTCTCTGTCTAACAAGGCTTGAATTGAGCGATAACCTAAGCCAAAGGCTTGATGACCAATATAAAATGCAATCATTACCGCAAATAAACCGTCAGCCCACCACCAACCGTATTGCGCTAATACTAGTGCCAACAATACCGCACCATTAAGGAATAAATCTGATTTATAGTGCAGCGAATCAGCTTCAACCACAGTACTTTTTGTCGCCGCTAATGCGCGTTTCTGCAACATGACTAAAGCTAACGTCATCACAATCGCTATGATAGAAACAACTACACCTATGGTGGCATTTTCAACCGGAACAGGTGTTAATAGACGCTCACCACCATAGAACAGTAATAAAAATGCGGAGCCCATAATAAAGGCGGATTGCGCTAGAGACGCTAACGGCTCAGCCTTACCATGACCATATCTGTGGTCATGATCCGGCGGCACAAGCGCGTAACGAATGGCAATAAAATTGATAATAGAAGCGAGAGCATCGGCAAAGGAATCCGTCAAAGATGCCAACATACTGGCAGAGCCGGAATAAAGCCAAGCGAACATCTTGATAAGAATAAGGATCAAAGCGGTAGCCACGGAAGCGCGGCTAGCCAGTTTGACCCAAAAATCATATTGGGAAGTTTGAGTCATAAGGGATCTATCTTGGGAAGCTATGACCCTATTGTATATCAGCTAAGACGCTTAACCGCGAGGTTCTTTACCAGCTTGTGCTTCAAATCGCGCTTTAAACTTAGCTTGCTGCTCTGGTGTCAGCAGATTAAATATTTGATTATGCAGCTTCATACGCTCAATGGCTTGAGTTTGACGCTGCTCTTGCTGCGCACTCATCAGTGCCTTTGCTTGTGTTTCATCAAAACTAGGCGCGGTAATTAAGGCCTGCATCTCAGTGCGATGGGCCAAGCGTTCCTCTTTCGTTGGACGATTATCAGCGCGCGTGGCTTTCTGATCGGCAAACAACTTTTTGACGTCAGCTTTCTGGGCATCCGTTAAATCGAGCCCTTCAAACATACGATGCATGCCACCGTGGTCCATATGTCGGCCGCCATGTTCCATGCGGTCGCCTTTATGGAATTCAGATTTAGATAAGTCGCAGCCAGCATCCTTAGGTGCAGCATTAACTGCCGTCGCGAAAACCGCAGAACTCGCTAGAATGGCAAACAGGCTCGCTTTCAAAGGTGATAATGTTTTCATAGTGTTAACCTCGATGGTTCAACTTTAATATGGCAATTAATAAGACACAGTGACGACCCTTTTAAGCCGAGTCACTTTCGACCCTTCCAGTCTAAACCCCTATATGTAAGTGAGGGCGTTGCCTGAGTAAATCACTGTAAAGTTGCGGCAATAACTCTATTCTTTACTTTGGCTTACATTGCTACACAGCAATTGACATCAAAACAGGTATACTCAGCCAAAGCGCTAAAAGTGTCTATGATAAACAGGCACATGAGGCCACATTACAGAGATTAAGGAACAGTATGAGTCGGATATTATTAATCGATGACGATCTGGGGTTATCTGAGCTACTAGGGCAACTGCTCGAGTTAGAAGGGTTTCAATTAACCTTGGCCTACGACGGTAAACAAGGTTTAGATCTGGCACTGACCGCAGATTACGATCTGATCCTACTCGATGTCATGCTACCTAAATTAAACGGTTTTGAAGTGCTACGCGCACTGCGCCAACATAAACAAACCCCAGTATTAATGCTGACCGCTCGCGGCGATGAAATCGATCGCGTAGTTGGGCTTGAAATCGGCGCCGATGATTATCTGCCAAAGCCGTTTAATGACAGAGAGTTAATCGCCCGTATCCGCGCCATTATTCGTCGTTCGAACTTAACAACCCAAGAAATCCATGCCGCGCCCGCCCAAGAGTTTGGCGATCTACGCTTAGATCCATCGCGCCAAGAAGCTTACTGTAATGAGCAATTAATCATACTCACAGGCACTGAATTCACTCTGCTGCACACCCTAGCACTGCACGCTGGAGAGTTGATGAACAAGGAAGAGTTAAACGAGAAAGTGCTCGGCAAAAAACTCATGCCCTTCGATCGCAGCTTAGACATGCATTTATCGAATCTACGTAAAAAACTCCCCGAGCGTAGCGATGGTCGGCCAAGGGTGAAAACCATCCGTGGCAAAGGTTATATTTGGCTCCCATAACGGCGGTATCGACTGTGCCTAATCGTTTATTTATCAAATTATTGCTCGGATTTTGGCTTTGCAGCTCGCTAATCATCGCCTTAGTGGGTCTGTTACCATTGCTACAACAAAATCACGACCGTGCACCACTACCACCTCACCTTGAAAAAGTCCTATCGACGATAGCTAAGCGCATTCAAGAAAACCCCGCCTTGCTGGAATCCGATTTTCTTCGGCGCTGGGAAAGACACAGAGACATGGAAGGCAAACCTCTGCGGGTCTATCTTGTCAACAGCCAAGGCCAAGTGATCAACACCCACAGGGTGAGTCGCGGTGTACGCAGCTTTATGCTGATGGCAGATGAAGAAAAACAACCGATTAGCCATCAGTTTAAAGATGAGCTGGTGTTTGGTCCCTATCAATTTAATCTGGGCGCTGAAACGTATTCACTTTATGGCCGCCTACCGGATAATCATCCACGGCCTTGGTTCTTCTTCTTCGCCGAAAATAAGTTATTAACCTTAAGCCTAGCGATTTTCCTTTCGGGATTATTATGTGGCTTGCTCGCGTGGCATTTAGGTAAGGCATTAAATTCACTTAAAAAGAGTGCTAATGCCCTCGCAGAGGGCGACTTAAGTCACCGAGTCGATAAGTCCACCACTCAGCGCAACGATGAAATTGGTCAGCTCGCCACGGCTTTTAACAGCATGGCCGACTCCATCGAAGCTATGGTGAATAATCAGCAGCGGCTCATGGGGGATATTTCCCATGAACTACGCACCCCATTGACGCGGCTACAGTTATCCCTAGCCCTCGCACGTAAAAAAGGTCAGCAGACCACAGAAACGGAACGCATAGGTTATGAAGCTGAGCAACTCGAAAAGCTTATCAGTGAATTGTTAGAACTCTCGCGGGTCAAGCTCAGTACTAACGAAACCAAAGTACATTTAGGCTTGGCCGAATCCCTGAGCCAAGTTTTAGACGATGCGGAATTTGAAGCAGAACAGCAAGGTAAAAGCATTACTATCGATATCGATGAAGAAATTGAGTTAGCACATTTTCCTAAATCACTTTCCCGCGCGATTGAAAACCTGCTGCGTAACGCGATCCGTTATGCCGCAAGCGATATTCACCTGCAAGCGAGTGCGACGGCTGATCAAGTACAAATTACCATAAAAGACGATGGTCCAGGCATAGATGCCGCCGAACTCGATGCCATTTTTAAACCTTTCTACCGCCCCGACTCGGCAAGACAGAGAGAAAGCGGTGGCTGGGGACTTGGGCTGGCAATCACTGAAGCGGCGATTACCGCCCACAAAGGTAAGATTAAAGCCGAGAACCGTATACCAACGGGCCTTAAAGTGACGATTACACTGCCGAAATAGCCGATATACAGGGTAAATGTGACAACCAATGAACAAATGCTGACTTAGTTGGAATACGCTTATCTGAATGCCCCATTAACTGACTTAACGCATAACTAAATTGACAATAGAGTTGTATATCATCCGCTTTTCTATTGGAGTCGTCACTGTTGATCATAGCGCCACGAAGATAGTCCATGACTAATTCAGCTCGATTAAATCCAGATACATCACCGATTTCTGAAATAGTTAGCCGATTCCAGCGGTTGTATTCGACTGATAATTTTTCAAAGCGCTGTCGATAATTACTAGTCGTTTGCAATAACAAGGCCTGATTTGGCATTACTCGCTCAATCACGAACCGCTGTTGCGATAATACTTGATGAAGGCGGTAACAGTGATGATATAAAAAGCGTATAAAAGGGTCAGGATAACGCAATACATCTTGCTTAGCGGCAACTAACCACTCATCGTATTGAGCACATGCAATCGCAACCACAAGATCCGCTTCAGTTGTAAAGTGATTGTATATTGTGCCTTTCGATATTTGACTCGCCTCTACCAAATGAGAACGACATAAATCAAACGTTTTATGACCTCTTAAACTACGCTGTGCAACTTGTATCAAATAATCACTCCTTTGCTCCCAGCTACTCATACCGACCTCGTCACATTTCAACAAACAAAAAGGTTGCAACTTCACAATCAAACGATAACAGAGTTTAGAGTCAGCCTATATTGAGTAATACTGATACCACTATGAATAAACTAGGTAGCTAGATGCTAAAAATAGAATTACTTGAGAGTTTTATTGCAGTAGCAGAATGTGGCAACATGTCTAAAGCTGCCGACAAAGTCTGTCGCACTCAATCAACCTTGAGCTTACAAATTAAGAAGCTTGAGGAAGTGGTCGGCCAATCTTTATTGCTAAGGGATAACAAAGGTACGACATTAACAGAGTCCGGTTCGACCCTGTTAAATTACGCCTATAAAATGATGCAACTTAACTCGCAAGCTATTCATGAATTGAAAGACAGCCAAAATAAAGAAGTGATCCGGCTAGGAGTGCCTACTGACTATATTACATGCTATTTAAACAGCTGCTTACTGGAGTTTATCCGAGAGTTTACTTGTATCGAATTGGTCATTGATACTGACGTCAGTGGCAACCTTTATAAACGGTTGCAACAAGGTGAATTTGATCTGATCGTTGCTACCCACTGGCAAGCCCCTGCCAACGGAGAGTTGCTGTTTACACGCCGCTTTCATTGGGCAGCCGCAAAGTATGGTCAAGCGCATAAACGCAATACCGTTCCAATGGCGCTCTATCCCGAAAACTGCCCTATCCGAGCTCAGGTGTTTGCCAACCATCAGCTGTCAATGCGTCCAATCAATGTCTTACTGTCGACGCCTTCCCCCCATGCTCTGTGTATGGCAGTTGAAAATGACTTAGCCATCGCACCTATTGCAGAATTTAGGATCAATGAGCATATGCAAATATTGAATCCATACGAACATGGCTTGCCACCGTTACCCGAATTTAACGAATCCCTTTATCTCAATCCTGAAACGCAAACAGACGCCACAATGCAATTGATTACCTTGATTAAAGCAAATGTGTAACACTTTGCTAATGCTGTTAACTAGTCTGCGTGTAATGGCAAACGTATTTGAAAAAATGCCAACCCTAAGGTTGGCATTTTTATAACAGCGACAAAGTCTGTTAGATCTGCTTAGAAATAGTAACCAAAATTGATATTAACCCGCTTATCCCAACTGTCCCCCATTTCAGGCAACCCGACATGGCCGTTATCCCGAGTCGAGGCATACATATTTTTACCCATAATGAAATCAATCATAGTGTAAGTTGGGCCAGCAGAAATGGCACAGCCAGTAACATTTTGATAACTGGTATCAAAGCTGTCATCGGCAACATCCGGTGTCACCATACCGAAATCATTATAAAACTTCAGACTGCCCCAATCGGTCGTTACTGTCTTAGCTATATTTACGCTGTATGCCTGCGCTTTAGATGCAATCTCATACTGCCAATTGTAGGCTGCCACAGCGATCTTATTGCTGTCGACTGCATCGGCGGCGTCATATTCATATTGCATTGCTTGCAGTTGTAGGTTCCAGCCTTTATAACTACTGTCCATGTGGAGTGCTATGGCATAACGGTCACCATTGTTGCCAGTCTTGTTGTTATAGATCTGGCCATACTCAATCGACGCCCCCATCTGGGTTTTACCACCTTCGTAGCTCGTTTCATAAGTCTGGCGAAGATTTAACTGGTTAGTCTCTTCGTTGTTGTACTCGGTACCGTTGACTGCTCCACTATACAGATCGGTTGAATAGCGATCTGCGCGACCTGCCCCATATTCAGCATTCTTATAAAAGGCCATTTCAGTGCCCCAGGCACCACTCGAATACACCCCTTTAACACCCAAATCATAATCATCTTCGAAGCCTAGGTAATAAGGCACACCAAACCAGAAGCTATTAGAGATAAAACTTGGGTTGCCAAAAGGCACTTGGTTAACACCGAACTGCAGTTGCCACTCAGGGGTTAACTCATAAAAACCATAACCATAACGTAGTGCCTGCCAACCATCATAAAAGCGATATTCACTCGCTAAGCCCCATTCTCCCAGTTTACCGTTGAATTTAATCGCCGCCATGTCAAAAGCAAGGTCGCCAGCTTTGTCTTTTGAGCTCTCACTATAGTCTTTATAGGCATAATTCATCCTGACAGTACCAGCAACATCTATACCGTCTTGTTGTTCTTGTGCCGGTACTATTCCAGTCGTTAATGCCATTGGTATCATTGCAGCAACAAAAGACAAATTTAACTTTTTCATCATCTCACCTTTTAATTTTAATTGCCGTACGCCTTAGGTACACGGCACAAGCTTATATCGCCTTATACTTGGCCGTATTACGTAGTCGTTACCATTTCAAATGAGTCAGATCACACTGAATGACTTCATCTTTATTGGCTGGCGTACCAGGATTTTGTGCTGATTCGCAAAGCAGTGTGGTTCCATAATCATTACGCTTGTCATGGGCATTACTTCTTGCCCAGACAGAAACTATGGCTCTCTCTTCTGGCTTAGCTTCACAGCTACCATCAATATCGAATGCGTGTATTGTGTTTTCGTGGAAATACATCAGGGGGTCTTGGTCGTAACTTCCTGCTAACCACATCGTGTGGCCATTATGTTGTGCAGCATCAAACTGTACTCGACGCATCGTGGCATCTTTCTTGACTGTTTTTACTAGAGGTGAGTCTGCACGAACTGCAAAACTCTTAAACTGATTGGTACATGCTGGCACGCGCATGTTGTAGTACATCTCTGAGATAGCGTGATTATGGTAGGGGTAAAGCGTATCGACTGACTGTACTGTCATACCAACTTCGGCACCTACCTTTTCGCCATTGATCTCATCGATACGCAGCAGTCCCCAATGACCGAAGATCTCAGCGTAGGCGTAGCCACCGCGAATGTTGTTGAAGTTCTTGTCGTTACGCTTACTCTCCTCGGCATACATAGGGAACCAGCCTGCGGCTGCCCACAGATTGGGCAGAGCGTTAGCGCTGATGTCATAAGGGAATACCGAAGGCATCTTCACTTCATCACCAGTGACCATCTTATAGAAATTATTAGTGAAGGTTTTACCTAATTTCTGCACCTCTTCATTGGTCACCTTCGTCTTAAAGAATTCATCAAAAGTTGTACGCTTAAAGTGCTGCGCAACAGGTGAGTTCTTGGTTAATTCACCACCGGGGTTATAGATCCAGTTAACCTCTTCACGGACACCAAAACATTGCTTGGCCTTATCGGCGTTGTTGATCACCTGATAGATGTTTTTCACCATCAGCTTCATATCGCGGCGATCCATAATGCACATCTTTTGACCACCTTGGGTCGAATCGATCATGGCCTCATCTGAATTCAGACAATGACTGTTTTCGCCGTTAGTTAAAGCTATGGCATAAGCTTTTAGATAAGTTAGCGTCTCATCCCAAAGCATATTGACATACCTCTGATCGGCCTTTGAATAGGTTACTGGCTCACCCAGACACTTAAATTGTGCATTATCAATTTCACTCTGATCTAAGAAGTCAGGTAAGTCAGCAGCCATCGCCCCATTTACCGCAAACAATGACAACGCAATAATTGTCTTTTTCATTCATCTCTCCCTTATTTACATATTATTTTTCACCACTTTCTGGAGTGGAATAATATGCTTGGAATCCATTCCAAAAATTTAACCGGCACTGATTTGCAACAATTTAACAGCAGAAAACACCATTTAACCCACAAAACAGATAACAAATCGTTTATAAATGAAAAATATGGAATTAAATGGAAAAAAGCCCCTTAGCCATGACAACCAAGGAGCATATTAAGCGAAACGGTTAACAGTAAATTGTCTTTGCAGGGATAATAAAACCGCCAATGTTGCTAAACATTTTTCACAAGTTAAGAGGAGCCAACAACTTGTAATCCTAAAAATAAGGGGGAGAGCTAAGGTTAGGGATAGCCCATGATCAACATGGGCCTCTCACTAAGAGATCTTATTCTTTATGCTTGTCATACTTAAACGTATGACAGTTACTGCATAATGGCTTTTTAGCTTTATGCTCGCCATGACACTCTTGGCAAGGCAGTTCTTTGCCATAATGAAGGTTATTATGTGGGTTTTGCCACTTATCCTCTTCACTACGAGCAGTTTGCTCAGCTAACTTATCCAGATCGTGACATTGCAAACAAGCTTGGTCTGACGGAAATTGCTTTATACCGTTGTCATGGCAAGCCTTGCAGTCTTTACCAATTACATCTTTATGATAGTCTCGAAGTTCAACAGCCTGAGTTGATAGCGATAGCGTCGGTAAACACCCCAATACCAGCGCGAATACTATGGTTAATTTATTCATGGTTTATTCCTCGTATTATCGGGTAAATTTAGACGTTCATGATGCTGCGAGCTGCCGTCATACCCATCACCATACATTCAGGAATAGAGCAACTACCAAGACGGCTCACCCCATGAATACCACCACAAACTTCTCCTGCAGCATAAAGTCCAGGGATTGGCTTACCAGTTAAACTATCTTTAACCTCTGCCTTTGTTGTCACTTGGACACCACCTTGGCAGTAATGCACTTTCGGCCATAAACGAACGACGGTAAATGGAGCTTTAATGTATTTATCTTTAGCCTTCGCCATGTTCTTGCCAAACTGTTTATCAATACCCGTTTTGACATAATTGTTATATTCTTCAATTTGCGCCTTTAATGGCTCAAGTGGTACACCAAAGTGTTTCGCTAATTCATCAAGCGTATCGAACTTCCAGCCCACATTATATTTAAGAACTTTAGCAGTATTAGGATGCTGTTTAGAATCTTTGAAGCTGGTGATTAAAATGGGCGGTAGTGGCTCACCTTTAGTATCACGACACGCCAATTCTGCATCTGCTCGGGTTTTCCGATCAGCAATCTCATCCATAAAGCGCTTACCTGTCATGCAGTTAATTGCAATGGAGTGCGGGAAGTTAAAGATTGAATAATTTGAGACATACCCAAACCCACCCTCATCTGGAGATGCCCATGGGCCTGATTGAATATGTGCAAGATGCACAGGCACAGCCCCTAAACGGAACATCTCCAACATGCCTTCACCAGTAGCGCCAGGTATGTTGGTGCAACCCACTTCGGAAGTAAGGGTAGGATCTTGTGCCATGCGCAAATCAATGTTCTGTGCAAAACCACCTGTTGCCATAATTACGCCACGTTTAGCGCGAATATTTAGCACTTTCCCAGGTTGATCTTCACCAAAATGATAGTTCTCACGCATTTTCACGCCGACAACATTACCCTTTTCACCTAATAAGAAGCCTTCGAACTTAGAACGGTTATGAGTCCGTACACCGATTCTCTGACACTCTTTTAACAATGGCTGAGTAATACCTGCACCACAACTCACGCTTGTCTGGTAAGTACGCGCAACGGAATGACCACCTAACTGCTGCAAATATGGATGGTATTCAGATCCAGCATCTAACGTCATTTGCAATGCTTCTACGGCATGTGAGGCTACGTGCTGTAATAAGCTCTCGTCAGCAATGCCGCGGCCAGAGGCAATTTGATCCGCAACCATTTTTTCAACTGAATCTTCCACCCCTTCTTTTTTCTGCATTGGTGTGCCTGGGGCAGCGAATAAACCACCATTGATTGCAGAATTACCACCGAAGTAAGACATTTTCTCGAAAATGTGTACATCTTTTGCGCCCTTGCGCGTCGCTTCAATTGCAGCCGCTAATCCAGCAAAACCTGAACCCACGATTAGAATTTCAATCTCTTTATCCCACTTAATACCGTCAGCTTTCTCAGAAACTGCCATCGCAGGCGATACCATTGCTACGCCAGTAGCGGCACCTAAACCTTTGATAAAATTACGGCGTCCTAGCAGATTTGCGTTACTCATCTGTCATCACCCTTGTTGTTTTAATAGACATAAACATCATAACGATGGAATGCATTCCAAAACGTGAGTGCATCAAGAGTTGCCTCCGCTACAAATAAACAACATGGCAGAAACATTAACCAACTTCAGTTTTGTCTAAAAAAATGACTTAAACTGCATTATGGAAACCATTCCAAATGGTGAATTCAAAACAGAGTGAAAACTAAATAGA
This sequence comes from Shewanella sp. SW32, assembly GCF_025653365.1. Lineage (NCBI taxonomy): Bacteria > Pseudomonadati > Pseudomonadota > Gammaproteobacteria > Alteromonadales > Shewanellaceae > Shewanella > Shewanella sp. SW32. The sequence goes on from NZ_JAKKSJ010000014.1 coordinate 112,563, forward strand.
CATAAATCCGCTTTATGATTGGAATACGAAAATGGCAACACATTAGTGTTGCCATTTATTTAAAGTAGAGAAAATCGTTAAATCTAACTTTAACGAAATAGTATTAGATTACAGCTTAACTAATACACGCCCCGTGACTTGGCCTTGGATAATTTTATTCGCGAAATCAGGCACCTCTGCCAATGAAATCTGCTGGCAAGCTTGCTGATAGAAATGTGCAGGCAGTGCTTTAATCACAGCTTCCCATGCCGCTTTTCGTTTCTCAAATGGACAAGAAACAGAATCGATTCCCAGCAAACTCACTCCCCGTAAAATAAATGGCATTACGGTTGTGGGTAATGCAAAACCGCCCGCTAAACCACAAATAGCGGCGGCGCCACCGTATTGCATTTGCGCTAATGCTTTGGCGAGGATCTTGTTGCCAACGGTATCGACCACACCCGCCCAGCGCTGCGCCTCAAGCGGCTTAGCATCTTGTTCAAGCTCACTGCGATCAATCACTTCTGCGGCACCAAGCTCCTTCAATAAAGGCGCATTCTGTTCAACCCGACCACTGCAGGCGACCACACGATAGCCAGCATTGGCGAGCAAAGTCACCGCCACAGAACCCACACCACCACTGGCACCTGTAACAAGAATATCCCCACTTTGCGGTGTTACCCCAGCCTGCTGCAGCGCTTGCACGCACAACATAGCCGTAAGCCCAGCCGTGCCTATCATCATGGATTTAGCGGCATCACAACCTTGCGGCATGGGCACCAGCCAGTCGGCTTTAACTCGCGCTTTTTGCGCCATTCCACCCCAGTGATTTTCGCCCACGCCCCAGCCCGTCAAAATCACCTGATCGCCAACTTGGTATCTCGCATCAGTCGATTCGCGCACCACGCCCGCAAAATCGATGCCTGGTACCATAGGAAACTGACGAATGATTTTGCCAGCACCGCTCACAGCTAAACCATCTTTATAATTCAGCGAGGAATAGGCGACATCAACCAAGACTTCCCCTTCTGGCAAATCAGCTTCTGTAATTTGTGAAACTTGAGCAAACGTGCGTTTATCTTCTTGCGTCAGTAGTAAGGCATCAAACATGAATCGCTCTCCGAAGGCCAAGCCGTATTAAACGATATTCAAAAAGTTACCATAAAAGGCATAGACATCATTAACAAGCAGACTTATTGCTAATAGTAAATGCTGAGATCTAAACAGATTAAAGATAATGACCAAGAGTGATCGAGCGCAAGAGATAGCAAGATTTAGCGTCTTTATTGCTTTAAACTCGCTTGCTGTAAAGCGCCACTTTGACCCCAGTAGCGGGCAAACTCAGTCAAGGTCATTCCGGCATTATTCGTTAGGTTCACATCGCATTCTTTCGCGTATAGCCGCTTTACAATAGTGAATTCGGCCTTAATCACAGCGCCCATCATTGCCGTATTACCACGCTTATCTTGCAAACAAGCATTAGCACCATGCTCAAGCAATAAATCCGTTGCAGCCTCTTGGCCGTTATAAGCCGCCACCATTAGCGCGGTATAGGTTTGACTATTTCTCTGGTCAATAGGGAAGCCTGCATCGAGAAAATGCTCAAGCACTGTGATATCGCCGGTACGCGCTGCTGCAAAAAAATAGTCCACCAGCAATTGTACTTGTGCGGTATCGGGCTTGTCCGTTTGACTGACAGTTGCGGATGTAACCAATGGTGCTTGAAGCGAACCCGCCCCCATTGCCACCGACATACTCAGGGCCACAATAATCAATAATAAGATAGCAATAGTGTGTTTCATCAATGGCTCCCAGCACAGCTAAAATAGAGATTTAAACAATGAGACGTGACGAAATGCCCGCAAGACGCCCTCTTAAACTGGGCAGAAAAGAGCTTGTTTACGTCTTGCGGGACTTACTAGGTTCGGACTGTTAACGCGCAAATCTCTTCGACCAAAACAGTCCTAAAAATAACGACATCAGATTGAACGCTGTTTAACGTCAGCCAGATCACCCTTTACGGCCTTGGTTAAAAGCTCACCAAACTCTGGGTCTGCACGATAAAAGTGACTGAGCATCTGATGTTTCACATTGGCATCGTTCACTTTGCCTAAGTCTCCGGCCAAGTTAGTGATCAGATCTGCTCTATCTTGCTTGCTCAAGCTGCGATAAAAGACGCCCGCTTGGCTAAAGTTATCCTGCTTGCTAATAGCCGTTTGTTGCACAGTCCCCGTTAGCGCAGTCGTTACCGCACGATAACGATTATCTTCGGCCAAGGCTAAATGTACGCTCGGTTGATAGTTCACATCGGACTGGGTATGCCCCATATTGCCCGCACCTTCTTGGTTGTGGTTTGCCACCGCCACTAAGGGTTTATTAATCGGCAATTGCGACAAATTCGCGCCGAGTCGATACAGCTGAGTATCGGCGTAGGAGAACATACGGCCTTGCAGTAATCTGTCTTCCGACGGCTCAATCCCTGGGATCAAATTCGATGGCGTAAATGCCGCCTGCTCAGTCTCTTGGAAGAAGTTTGCAGGCATGCGGTTCAGCGTCATAGTGCCCACTTTTTGTTCTGGCACATCTAGCCACACCTTAGTGGCATCTAACGGGTTGTAATCAAACTTATTAAGCTCAGTCGGGTCGAGTAATTGAACGTACAGATCCCACTTAGGATAGTTACCCTTGTTGATCTCACTATAAAGATCATCAGTTAAATGGTTAAAGTTTTGCCCTTGGACTTTAACCACTTCATCGGGACGTAAGCCTTTAACACCTTGCAGACTCTTCCAGTTAAATTTCACGTATTTAACTTGGTTATCTCGATTCACAAATTTGTACGCATGCACACCGAAACCGTCCATTTCACGATAACTGGCAGGTACACCTAAGTTACTGTAAACCTGAGTCAACATATGGGTTGAACCCGCTTCGTGACTGAAAAAATCGAAGAAACGATTCGGATCTTGCATATTGGTCACTGGCGATGGTTTGAGTGAATGCACCATGTCAGGAAACTTGATCGCATCGCGAATGAAGAATACGGGTAAGTTATTACCGACTAAGTCCCAGTTACCTTGGTCCGAATAAAATTTGGTCGCAAACCCACGGGGATCACGCAGCGTTTCTGGCGAACCTTTCGAGTGGATCACAGTAGAAAAGCGCACAAATACGGGCGTCACTTTACCTTTTTGTGCAAAGGGTGCCGCTTGGGTTAGGTTACTAAAATCGCCACTCGATACAAACTCACCATGGACACCTGTGCCTCTGGCGTGGACGACACGCTCAGGAATACGTTCACGGGCAAAGCGTTGTAGCTTCTGGATAAGCTGCACATCTTGCAATAACACGCTGCCATTACTGCCCGCTGTGGTCGAGTTTTGGTTATCACCCACAGGTGCACCATTGTCACGTGTCAGGGTATTTGTTGGTAAAGTTTGAGCCTGCACATTCAATGTCAGACCCATAGAAATAATTAAAAGGCTTTTAGTAAGATGCATAACAGTTCCTCTTCTATGCATAACGCCAAGCTCTTTTCTGCCTGCCCGCAGTATAGTTCTGAATTTGTAATTAGAAGAAACGATCTTTATCGATTATATGAATCAATAAAACCTATTAGACATAAATTGGCAACAACAAAAAGTCACATTGTCAGATACTGAAGCTAGATATTGTGGACTAAAACCTCTCGGTTTTAGTCTATTGCGAAGTGGATAAACGTGGGGTGATTAAGAGATATTTGGCGATTGATTGAGCTTCGCAACAAGAGCCGTAAGCTAACATTAATCCTTAAGCCCCATCTGTTTTAATCGACGGTACAAAGCATTACGGCTGATCCCTAAACGCTTAGCGCATTGGCTCACATTGCCATTACAGGCTTGGTATGCCTGCAGCACATTGCTATAAATCGCCTCATTTAGGGAATCCGATTGAACCTTTGTGGCATTCGGCTCCACAGCGAACTTACCACTTTGCAGGGGTGATGCAGAAGGTTGACGGCTTACCTCTTTAAATTCATCACATAAAGATGCAGCTTGTAACAGGTCTACTTTTAACGGCTCGCATGTGAGTTTGGCCGCCAGATAATCAGGTAAATGCTGCCAAGTTAAAGTGTCATCGCCTTCAGCCATCAAGCAAGCGACTTGCATGAGGTTATCCAGCTCACGCAAATTCCCCGGCCAGTCGTATTGCATCATTTGCCCTAACAGTTCTGGGCAGATATCCTGCGCGGCGATACGATGTTTACGATGCAATTTATGGATAATACGCTCGATATCCAGCCGCTCCCGCAGCGCAGGTAAACGCACCTGCAAGCCATTCAGTCGATAGAACAAATCCTGTCGAAACAGCCCTCGAGCCACCTGTTGTTCTAAATCCATATGGGTTGCGGCAATGATTTGGATATCGACTTTAAAGCTTTGATTGCTGCCAACGGGCACCACTTCGCGCTCTTGCAATACCCTGAGTAAACGACTCTGGGCCGCCAGCGGCATTTCGCCGATTTCATCTAAAAACAAAAAGCCACCGTGAGCTTGGCGAATTTTACCGATAAACCCAGTGCGGTTTGCCCCAGTAAAAGCGCCTGCCTGATAACCAAAAAGTTCAGATTCGACTAATTCGGCAGGCAATGCGGCGCAGTTCACTGCCACTAAGGGCTCGCTGCGACGTGCACTCTGGGCATGAAGCTTTTTAACAAACTGCTCTTTACCGACACCGGTTTCACCGAGCACTAATAGCGGAATTTGCTTAGTGATCACCTTATTGGCATGTTGCCAAGCACGTTCTAATTGAGGATCGCGAAACCGCACCCCCAATTGATTGAGCGATTTATTGCTAATCGCCACCCGACTCTTGATGCTAGGAATGTTTAAGGGCTGAGTCTGTAAATGCAAGGCTAAATGTTGATTAAAACCACCCGCACGGCTCCAATTATCGCCTAAGTACTGTTCGACGGCATCGCCGACCTTGGCATGATTAAGCAATTGTTTCGCCATGGGATTACAACCCACAATGCGACCATCACTGTCGGCAATCACTATGCCCTGCCAACCCGAATTGAGCAGATTGGGCTGCGCCGCTAAATCGATTCGATAATGACTGTCGGGCAGATGGCACAAAAGCGCGGTCTCGACCTGCTGCGCCAAACTCGACACTAACATCAGCGTCTGCTGGGTGTGTCTTTGTTGCTCGCTGGTGATATCGATCACCCCGAGCATCTCACCTTGGGGGGAAAATATCGGGCAAGCAGTGCAACTCATAAAACGATTCTGGCGAATAAAATGCTGCTCACCCACTACAGAGACCGCTTGTTTGGCGGTGAGTGCCGTCCCTATCGCATTAGTGCCCTTGTGTTGCTCGAGCCAATTCACCCCAATATCCAGAGCCACATCCGCCAATTTTGTGGAGTAGCGACTCACGCCCCAATGCCTGAGCACATAACCCTCGGCATCGCTGAGCAAGAGTCGGCTATTGGAATGCGCCATCAACTGGTTGAACAAAGGCAAGGCATGGGATTGCACTAATGCTATGAGCATTTGATATTGCTCATGTTTCTGCTTTAGTCCGCAGGCATCGAGCCTAAGATCTTGGGGTAACTGAAATTCTGACAAGCCAGCGCCAATGCTGCGCTGCCACGAATCGGCCAACCACGCCTGTGTCGATGGTAAATGCGGTTTAACTGTCATAGCCGTGCTACCCCGAGCTGTGTTCCGTTTCGGCACAATTGCTGTGTGCCATTCGATGACAAAGTAACCAAAGGACACACTTCTCTCCCTGAGTGCCCATACTTATTCAAATCTGCAAAATTAGCTTTTCATCATACTGTTAGCACAACAAGTGTACAACTCCTGCCAGTTTGGCACTCTCCTTGCGATGCTCACTTGGTATGCAAGCCTAAGGTGTTGCATAAGAGAACACTAAGCCAATCAATAGGATTCGCTTAAAGCAAAACGAAAAATATTTAAAAAGGCATCCAGCAGAGATGCATCAACAAGACTCCCTTGCTGAAGCCAAGAGCGTAAAAATCGCCAACGCCCAGCATGCCATCCACAAGAAGGAATGATTCTATGATTTATGCTCAACCCGGAACCGCAGGCGCAATCGTTAACTTCAAAGAAAAATACGCCAACTTTATCGGCGGAAAATGGGTCGCCCCAGTCAATGGCAAATACTTCGACAATCGCTCACCCGTGAATGGCCAAAATTTTTGCCAAATCCCACGCTCCGACGCCCAAGATATTGAATTAGCATTAGATGCTGCCCACGCAGCCAAAGACGCTTGGGGTAAAACCTCAGCCACCGAGCGCTCAAACCTGTTACTGCGCATTGCCGATCGCGTCGAGCAAAATCTCGAATACTTAGCCGTCGCCGAAACCTGGGAAAACGGTAAAGCGGTGCGTGAAACCTTAAATGCCGACTTGCCCTTATTCGTCGATCACTTCCGCTACTTTGCGGGTTGTATCCGCGCACAGGAAGGCAGCGCCGCCGATATCGATGGCAACACAGTCAGTTATCACTTCCCAGAGCCTTTAGGCGTGGTCGGCCAGATCATTCCTTGGAACTTTCCGCTCTTAATGGCCGCATGGAAAATCGCCCCTGCGCTAGCGGCGGGTAACTGTGTGGTACTCAAGCCTGCGGAGCAAACGCCGGTATCGATTCTGGTCTTGCTCGAGCTGATTGAAGACCTATTACCCGCGGGTATTCTTAACGTAGTCAACGGCTTTGGTGCCGAAGCAGGACAAGCACTGGCCACCAGCAAACGCATCACTAAACTTGCGTTTACTGGCTCCACCGAAATTGGCTATCACATTTTAAAATGCGCCGCTGAATCCTTAATTCCATCGACCGTTGAGCTTGGCGGTAAGTCGCCTAACGTGTTTTTTGCCGATGTGATGGACCATGAGGACGAATATTTAAATAAAGCCGTCGAAGGTATGTTGCTGGCCTTCTTTAACCAAGGCGAAGTCTGTACTTGCCCATCACGAGTGTTAATCCAAGAGTCGATTTTTGATCGCTTTATCGAAAAAGTACTCGCCCGCGCACAAACCATAAAGCAAGGCGATCCCTTAGATACCGACACTCAAGTGGGTGCTCAAGCCTCTAAAGAACAGTTCGATAAAATCTTAAGTTACTTAGCCATAGGTAAGGCTGAAGGTGCAGAAGTGCTACTAGGTGGCACACTTTGCCAACTCGATGGCGGCCAAAGCGAAGGTTATTACATCAGCCCAACCATTATGAAAGGCCACAATAAGATGCGTATCTTCCAAGAGGAGATCTTCGGCCCTGTGATTTCTGTCACCACTTTCAAAGATGAAGCCGAAGCCTTAGCGATCGCGAACGATACTGAGTACGGCCTAGGTGCTGGTGTGTGGACACGGGACATGAACACGGCTCAACGTATGGGACGTGGCATTCAAGCTGGCCGCGTGTGGATTAACTGTTACCACGCCTATCCTGCCCATGCCGCCTTTGGTGGTTACAAAAAATCCGGCATCGGTCGCGAAACCCATAAGATGATGCTCAACCACTATCAAAATACCAAGAATCTCTTGGTGAGTTACGATGTTAATCCTTTAGGTTTCTTCTAAGGTTTTGGTGCTCAAACAAGTTGATGTGAGGAAACTTTTATTAGGTTTTTAAACGTCTTTGCAAGCAGGCTTATAAAACTTTCCGCATGAGTAATAGATACAAGTGATAAACATGAAAGGGCGAATAGCCCTTTCTTTTTTAACTGAATTTAATTCAAACCTCACTCAGTTTATATTATCAATCCGCGCTAAACGCTGAGCTAATTCAGCAAGAGAGGAGGCTGTTTGTGGATCGCTTTGGGGATCGACAACTTCAACCAGTTTAAGTTTTGGCTGAAAAGGTAACCAAGAACTGCCCGTTGTCATCACTAAATCCAGCACAAACTGACCGTAATAGTGCAACCTCAGTCGGTTATCCGTCATAGGCCAATGGGCATAAAGCAGAAAAGAATCGTACATTTGCGCCAAAGAGGTTGTCGCAATGAGCTTAAACCCTTCATCAAGCAGACTAAACTCGGTCGATTCTTCGAAGGGACAATCAAAAGAAGTGATGACCAAATACCCCGAGGTTTTATTGGGTAAAACGCAGCGATATTGACCTTCAATCACTAAGCCAGCAATAAAGGAGTGAGTAGGTTGGCCATTGAAATACAAAGGTATTTTCAGTGGATTAAGCTCAAAGCCATCAGTACGTGCTGTTAGCAGTGAAAATGCCGTTATCGGCTGCATCTCTTACCCCACTTATCTCGCCTACCTATTTCGCCTACCTATCCGCGAAAACACACGTCACGCGGCTCTTGCAAACTCAAATCACTAGGACTGCCGGCTTTTCCAATAACAGCCCAGTAAGATCAAATAGCCGACAAAATACGCCACGAGATCGAGTGGATCAAAATGGCTACCTATTACTATCCGCGCCAATCGATTTCCACCCAAGCCTAGCTTATCGACTAAGCCCCAATACTGGCCAAACTCGATGGCAAAGGCAAACAGCAATACCGCAAACGCCAGCCAAGGAGTTTGAAAAAAGCGTTTAATACCCTCGCCTGTGTTTTGTGCTAGGGGCTTTTCTACTGGGCTGGCAACCGGAACGACAGCCCGCACCATGCAAAACAGTAAGATCACCACCAATACATCGCCCACAAAACCACGAATAAAACCCGCAGGTGCATATAAGGCGATTAAGACTTCGGTCAAAAATAATAAAACGGCATAAATACAAAAGGATTTACGACTCGGATTGCGGCTGATGAAAGCGCGAATAACGGCGGTAGACATAAATAAGTTAATCCCTTCACTCGGTTGAGATGGCAGAATTTACCGTAATACCAATAGGTTAACAAGTGAGTTTTCGTTGACATTTAACACTCGCCACACGAGCAAGCGAACCACTCACCCCCATCAATTCGATAAATGTTCGCGCCTCAAAATTTAAGCGAGGTTTAAGTTTGGGTTAAGTAGCCTACACCTAAACCCACTTAGGAGCGTCACACCATGTCATCAAACACACTGCAAACCATCAAAGTCTGGGACCTGTTGATCCGCATATTCCATTGGTCACTCGTCGGCTTTTTTACCTTAGCCTACCTCACTGAAGGCGAAGACGAGTGGATGACCATCCACAGTTACGCAGGTTATAGCATCTTAATTTTACTGGTGTTTCGCCTGCTGTGGGGCGTGATGGGCACACACAATGCGCGCTTTAGCAACTTTATCACTCGCCCTAAAGAAGTACTGGTGTACCTCAAAGGGCTCGTCACGGGCAAAGCCAAAGACTACATAGGCCATAACCCCGCTGGGGCAATGATGATAGTGGCCTTGATTGCCAGCATCGCCATCACGGGATTCTCGGGTATGGCACTGTACGCCACCGACGGACACGGCCCATTAGCCACGAGCTTTTTCGCCACTTGGCCTGAAGGCGTCATAAAAGAAGTCCATGAATTCTTTGCCAACTTCACCGTGTTCCTTGTGGTCATCCATGTTGGCGGCGTCATCGTCAGCAGCCTGTTACACAAAGAAAACTTAGTCAGAGCCATGGTCACGGGCAAGAAACAACGCCCTGCGGAACAAAAAGATTAATCCATTAGCCATTTTGCTTAGCAATAAGACATCCAGCCCAAAAGGAATGCCCTATGAACAGATTAACCAGACACACGAATAAAAGTCGCCTTGCCATTGTCGCGATTTCCACCTTGCTGCTGACTAGCCTTAGCGTTAGCGCCGCCAACAGTAAAGTGCAAAGCCTGCCACTTAGCGCCGAGCGTATTGGCACGCAGCTGCAAAGCTATCAAGCCCAAGGCGCAGGACCTTTTACCGCCGCCGCAGGACAAAAGCTTTGGCTACAGGACATGGACGGTCGCAGCTGCGCCAGTTGCCATACCGCCAAAGTCACTGGCATGGGGATGCACCAAAATACCCGTAAACCCATTGACCCTATGGCGCCGTCGATTACCGCAGATCGGTTAACCGACTCAGCCAAGATTGAGAAATGGTTTAGCCGTAACTGTAACTGGACTTTTAAACGCGACTGCACGCCGCAGGAAAAAGGCGATGCCTTACTCTGGTTAAGCCTGCAATAACCGCCAAATGTCGACCTTATAACTCATTCAATTAGCTCATTTAATTAGATCAATTAATTTCAATACCTTCCACAGAAGGTAACGACACAAAAAGGAAGATGTCATGACTCAACAAGCACACCCTATTAGCTGGCTCCTCGGCTCATCACTCACAGCTGCGGCATTAGCCATTGGCGTTATCGGCATCAGCCTAACCTTAGCCAGCACAGGCTATGCGGACGATGGCCGCGAGCTCAGCCGCGCCGTTCCACAGAATGCGGAATACACGGCAGAATGTGGTAGCTGCCACATGGCTTATCCAGCCAATTTACTCCCCGCCAATAAGTGGCGCGCCATTACCGCAAATCTTGATAATCACTTTGGTGACAACGCCAGTCTAGATCCTCAAGTCACTGCTAGAATTGAGGAATATCTGGTTCAACATGCGGCGCAAAATGGTAAGGTGATGAAAAACAGCACGCCGCTGCTCGTAGGGTCTGGGCCGCAGAAGATCACAGAGCAGGCATATTTTATTGGCAAACACGATGAGATCCCAAGACGTATGGTGCAAGATAACCCCAAAGTCGGCTCATTCAGTCAATGCAGCAATTGTCACAACCTCGCAGAGAAGGGCATATTCGATGAAGATACCGTTAATATTCCTGGCTTTGGCCGTTGGGATGATTAGCAGCCCCAGCTGCAATGCCCACGACGATGATCTTTCAAACAAAGTGGTCGAGTGGGTTAAGGAGGGCAAGGTTTTGCCCTTCGACACCATAATGCAACGCTATGAATCACGGCTAAAGGGGCGGTTGCTCGATCTCGAAGTCGAGCAAAAACATGGAAGGATCATCTACGAGCTCGAAATCCTTCGTGATGATGGCATAGTGTATGAAATCAAAATTGACGCCAAAACCGGCGAGTGGCTAAAGGAAAAGGTCGACTGATGCGTTTGCTATTGATTGAAGATGATACCGATCTGGTCGCGCGCCTCATTCCCGCCCTTAACAAGGCGGGTTATACCGTCGAGCACGCCGATAACGGTATCGACGGTGCCTTTTTAGGCGAAGAAGAAAACTTCGAAGCCGTGATCCTCGATCTCGGTTTACCCGGCAAACCTGGTTTACAAGTCCTCGGCCAATGGCGACAAAAAGGCTTAGCCATGCCAGTGCTTATTCTCACCGCCCGTGATGCGTGGCACGAGCGGGTCGATGGCCTCAAGGCGGGTGCCGATGATTACCTTGGCAAGCCTTTTCACATTGAAGAACTACTCGCAAGGCTCGAAGTGTTGATCCGCCGCCACTTTGGCCGTGCCGACAATGTGTTGCAGCATGCAGGCGTCTCCCTCGATGTCGACAAACAAGCCGTCACTAATGTTGATGGTGAAGTGATAGAACTGACTAAGATTGAATATCGTCTGCTGCATTACTTAATGGTCAATCCCAGCAAGATCGTCTCTAAGTCAGAGCTCAGTGAACGCATTTACGAAGAAGATCAAATCAAAGACAGCAATGTCATCGAAGTGTACGTCAACCGCCTGCGCCAGCGCTTAGGCAAGGATTATATCGAAACCCGCCGCGGCCAAGGTTATCGACTCAAGGAGTAAAGGCGTGTATTCACTCAAGGGTTATCTGACGCGCAATCTGCTGATCACGCTCACCTTTGCTATGGTGTTGTTACTTTATTTTCTGTACCAAGGTATCCAAGTATTAACCCAAGACTTTGTCGCTTCGCGTCTACAACACGATGCCGACAGCCTGATCTCCGCCCTGAATCATAATCCCGATGGCACATGGGCGCTCACCACCGACCGTTTACCCAATGTGTACCACAGGGTTAATTCTGGGCATTATTTTGCAATTCAAATCGGCGAGCAAACTCTGCGCTCACGCTCCCTTTTCGACCATAACGTGAACATGCCAAAACTGACCGCTGGTGAGCAACACCAAGCCACCCGCTTTGTCGGTAAAGAACATTGGCTGATGTTCAGTCAGGCCATTATCAAAAATGATCAATTGGTTATCCTGTGGGTGACGGAAGACATTAGCGCGCTTGAACAAACCCAAATACACTTTTTAGCCTTTGCCAGTGCGGCGGTATTACTCACGATTGTCATGCTATTAATGGCCCAGCATCAGCTACTGAAACGCGGTTTTAAACCCTTAGAACAGATGCCCGAAGCCATACGGCAGATGCGTACCCAAGGGCAAGAAATCAATCCCGCCAAAGTACCGAGTGAGATAGTCCCACTGATTGAAGAGATAGATCGCTTAGTCAATCAATTGGGGCAGCGAGTGCAACGTTCCCGCAATGCTCTAGGTAACTTGGCCCACGAAATGAAACGTCCGTTACAAGGGCTGCAGTCCTACCTAGAAAGCCTTCCACCAGAACAGCGGAGTGAGGGCAGCAAGGTGCTCGCAAGCCTGCACCACATCATTGAGAGAGAGCTTAAGCGCACTAAGATTGTCGGCCTATCCACTCCAGGGCGTTATACTGTGCTCGATGACGACCTAGCGCCGCTAATCAAAGTAATGCAGCGTATTTACCCAGACCGCATTATTCATAGCCATTACACGAGCGGCTTAGTGATGCCGTTTGATCGGGATGACTTACTCGAACTCTTAGGCAACTTGCTGGATAATGCCTGCAAGCATGGCCGCAAGAACATTGAGATCCGTATTAGTCAGCAGGACGTGCCAACCACAGGCTATGGGATAGAAGTGAGTGATGATGGCGAAGGTGTCTCCGATGCCGCGCTGTCAGTTATCATTGAGCGCGGCATTCGGCTAGATGAAAGCATCCAGGGCCATGGTTTAGGATTGTCTATCTGCAAGGATATTGTCGACAGCTATCAAGGCGAGCTCAGCTTTAGCAACGCTAAACAAGGCGGACTTAACGCCAGCGTATTTCTGCCGATCCCGAATTAAGCGGTATACTCACTCGGCCTGTGTCCACTAAGTTCATGCAAGCCAATAGAGGGTATAAGTTGCCCATTCAAACCCCTTTCACCAATCAATCTAGAGATTTATATGAAAGTTATCGACCTAAAATCTGCCCCGCAACACATTCCACAATTGGCGGAGTGGCATCATCAAGCATGGGCACATTTGAGTTCTGCGGATGCTTCAGTCACTACGTTGATTGAGGAAATGAACGAGTATTTAACTGACGCCGCCATCCCCAAGATGTTTATCTGCGAACAGGCAAATCAAGTGATGGGATCATCTTCATTAATCATCGCAGATATGGACAGCCGAACTGACTTAAGCCCGTGGCTCGCCAATGTGTATGTGAATGCAAACCATCGAAATAAAGGATTAGGTAAGTTGCTAGTCAATGCCGTCGTTGAGCATGCTAGAGCGATTGGTTTACAGAAAATCTATTTGTTTACTGCAGATAAAGCCGATTTTTATCGAACGCTGGGTTGGTCAATGATTTCACTGGAAGATTATAAAGGCGAGATGGTCACGATTATGGAGTATAAATTGAGTCAGCAAAGTTGCTAAGTTAAGAGAGCAAGCTCCACGACGGACGTCGTGAAGCTGTACATGCGGGCTAAATATCTAAATGTGATATCCAATACTTAGCGACAAGCCGATGGCTTTAGTCAATTTCTATATCCACACCGAAACGATTGGATAGTTGGCGTTGCTCGTGCAGAATTTCAATTCGGCGGCGAGTGTCTTGGGTCAACTTGTCTTTGAGACGCAAACCACTGGTAATGGCGGCTTTTTTGGCTTTCTTGCTCTTCATCGGTAAATCAGTTGTCGTTGCATCCGTAGGACTCTCGACGGCTTGAGATTCGATAGACATAGCTAACTCCTTTAATTAGAACCTTAAATAGGCTCTTCCAGTAAATCCCTGTTCAAAACGAACAAACAGGTCATCTTTATAATGAGTCAATTCGCCATTCACTATTTAAGTAATAGATAATTTGGCGACTCATAAACTTACGGCCCATATCATTTACCTAAGCCAACAAAATTAAATCACATGCTAACAGGATAAAAATAATCGAGACGTAAGGTCGAAATGAAAAACTGAGTATTGATTGACTTCATCAGCGTAACAGAACCCTAACGAGTCCTAAATTTCCAGCGACAAAGCGGCATAACATAGGTAGAGAAAGAACAGGTGGTAATGCAGAAAGGTTGGTAAGCTCAAGCGGCAAAGCGCTGCTGCGCAACAATTAGGCTACGCAACAGTACTACATCTAGCCTAGATTTACGACTTATATGGCATAGCGCCGAGGTAATCTTTCTTGCCAATTTCAACACCGTTGTGGCGCAAAATCGCGTAGGCTGTTGTTACATGGAAGTAAATGTTCGGAATAGCATGCTCAATGGCAAACTCATAACCTGTAAGATATTTTCCTTCCCATCGTGGTTGTGAGACATGGATCGTGGCCGCATTAGCAAAATCATCCGCTTTAAACGTTGCTAAATAATCCAAAACTGAGCTAATACGCGCTTGCAACTCAGCCAGCGTCGTCTCGCTATCATCATGCTTTGGCACTGTATCTAAGTTATCAGTCAAACGTGCTACGCCAATTTTGGCAGTATCGCAGGCAATTTGAACTTGGCGAATAAGATTGAATTGATCCGGCGCTAAACGTGAGTTTAAAAGAACCGCCATATCAACTTTCTTGAGGTTTGCGAAGCATTCGCCTTTTTCAAGAATAACGCTTAAATTTTTCAGCATCTTGCTAAATTGTACAACCGTTAAATCATAAAGCATGGCATAGACCTCATTGATGGACGCTACAAAACTGCAGCACTTAAGACGATCTTGGGGCAAATTACTCAATTTCAATCATTCTTGGAATTTAAGTATCTGCTTAATAATAAATACTTCAATATAAACGATATTAAGTCAATTAGGACAAGAAAATGATAGACGTTACCTGTAGGGATAGAGCGTCAGCTACAAGCTAAGAGATTAAAATTATCTCGGACTGATCCGAATAACAATAACGTACACTCGTAGGAATTGGGATGGCCGGCTATGACGATAACCACATACTTCGAGCCCGAAGCATTAGCGTCACTGACACGAAAATATCAGCAACGCCATAACGAAAAAAGCCTCATCTTTCGATGAGGCTTATCTCTTAATGTTGGCGGAGCGGACGGGACTCGAACCCGCGACCCCCGGCGTGACAGGCCGGTATTCTAACCAACTGAACTACCGCTCCTTTAGCTTAACGTCTACACGTTAACCTAAATTAGGCGCTTGGCGATGACCTACTCTCACATGGGGAGACCCCACAC